>JBHIDG010000260.1:0-4769 GCA_046760025.1 Woeseia sp.
GAGAACGGCAGCCGCGATTATCGTATTGCTCGGGTTCTTGTTGGTTATGAATCTGGCCGCCGTTATCATGAGAAAACGCGTCGAAAAACAATGGTAACCGTGCCCAGGGAGCTCGCGTAAATGGGCGCGACAGGAAGTGAGGAATTGAGATCATTCGAAGATGAAAAGCCCGAGGTTCTGACCTGCGACGTGCCGATTGAACAGGCGGCCGTCGAAGCGAAAGCTGCGCGCGAGCCGGTCAGGCGGCAGACGCTCGAGGATTTGCAGGAACTGACCGGCGAGACTCTCGGTGATGTGACCTGCGAAGGCGCATTCATGATCGCCGAAGATGTCAACGTTTGGTACGGCGATAATCACGCTATCAAAGACGTGAGCCTTCATTTCGGCAAGGGCCAGGTGGTCGCCCTGATCGGCCCGTCCGGCTGTGGCAAATCGACCTTCATTCGTAGTCTTAACCGCATGAACGACACGATCGAGTCAGCGCGCGTCACAGGAAAAATTACGCTCGATGGCCAGGACATTCATGGCGACGAGCTCGATCCGGTCGCACTGCGCGCCCGCGTGGGGATGGTGTTTCAAAAACCGAATCCGTTTCCGAAGAGCGTCTTCGACAACGTCGCATACGGTCCGCGAATCCATGGGCTCGCCGCAAATCGTGCCGAGCTGGACGAGATCGTGCGCACGAGCCTCGAACGTGCCGGGCTGCTGAAGGAAGTCCGGGGTCGGCTCGACGAGCCCGGGACGAGTCTTTCCGGCGGCCAGCAGCAGCGCCTGTGCATTGCCCGAACGATCGCCGTCAATTCCGAAGTCATTTTGATGGACGAGCCCTGCTCGGCACTCGACCCGATCGCGACGGCCCGCATCGAGGACCTGATCGACGAGTTATCGCAGGACTACGCCATCGTGATCGTGACGCATTCGATGCAACAGGCTGCACGCGTGTCTCAACGCGTTGCGTATTTCCACCTCGGACTGCTGGTCGAAGTCGGCGAGACCGACAGGATTTTTACGAATCCGCAGCACAAGCTGACGGAGGACTACATCACGGGACGTTTCGGCTAGATCGGCGCGAAGATCTTCTTGTAGCGCTCGGGTTCGAATCCAACCGCAATGTATTCGTCACACTCGAGCACCGGGCGCTTAACGAGCGTCGGGTGCTCGATCATCGCCGCCAACGCCTTGTTCCTCGTCATCTGGGCGCGGTCGACTTCCGGGATTTTTCTCCACGTCAGGCTGCGTGTATTGAGGAGGTCTTCCCAGCTGACCCGTTCGGTCCAGCGTTCGAGCATCTGGATGTCCAGCCCGTCCGAGCGCAGATCGTGAAATTCGTGCTCGTGACCTTTGTCTTCTAGCCATTTCCGGGCCTTGCGGCAGGTGTCGCAGCTTCCGATGCCATATAGTTTCAACAATACGATTCCTCATGCACGGGGACGGACTCCCGGGGGCCCGTCCCCGACATATTAATCGGCGCTTCTCAACAAGTCATTCAGGCTCGTCTTGGCACGCGTTTTCGCATCGACCTGCTTTACGATAACTGCGCAATAGAGCGAATATGTACCGTCCGCAGACGGCAGATTGCCCGCGACGACGACCGAACCCGCCGGAACGCGGCCGAAACTGATCTCGCCTGTTTCCCGGTTGAAGATCCTCGTACTCTGGCCGATAAAGACGCCCATCGATATGACGGATCCCGCCTCGACGATGATGCCTTCGACTATCTCCGAGCGCGCGCCGATAAAACAATCGTCTTCGATGATTGTCGGTCCCGCCTGCACTGGCTCGAGAACGCCGCCGACGCCGACGCCGCCGGACAGATGCACGTTCTTGCCGATCTGCGCACAGCTGCCGACGGTAGCCCATGTATCGACCAGCGTTCCGCTGTCTATGTTGGCGCCGATATTGACGTAGCTAGGCATCAAGACGACATCCGGGGCAACATAGGCGCCCTTGCGCACGATAGCGTCCGGGACGACCCGAACGCCGGCCCGGTCGAATTCCCCATGTCCGTAGCCGGCAAACTTGAGCGGCACCTTGTCGTAAAAGTTACTGTGTCTGCCAGGCATCACTTTGTTGTCCGATAGCCGGAAGCTCAGCAACACGGCTTTTTTGAGCCATTGATTGACATGCCAAACGCCTTGTTCCTTCTCGGCGACGCGTGCCCTGCCGGAGTCGAGCAATTCGACTGCCTGCTCCACGGCCTCGGCCAGCTCCGGCTCCCGACTCCCGGCGCCGAGATCACATCTGCGATCGAAGCCGGATTCGATGGTCTCGATCAGTGACTGCATCGCCTCTGTCACGTGTCGTTGTCGAGCCGTTTAACCAAACGACGTCGAAGCTCCTTACAGCTTTGATTATCCAGCGGTTTTCCGGAAACGCTGCGTATATAAAAGACGTCCTCGGCACGCTCGCCAATCGTCATGACTTTTGCCGTATCGATATTGATGCCCATTTCGAGGAACACGCGGCCGACGTCACTCAGGAGGCCCGGGCGATCGCCGGCGACCAGTTCCATGACCGTCCGCTGATTGGCTCTGTCTTCGCTGAAATCTATCTTGGTTCTGGTAGTGAACATCCTGACCTGCCGCGGCGCGGGTCGCGTGACCGGTGTGGCATGTTCATCGGGCGCCGTAAGCACGCGTGTCAGTGTGCGCCTGATCTTGCTCATGTGCGACTCGTCGACGTGTACGCCCTGGTCAAACTCCATAAACGTATACGTATCGAGGCTGTAACCGTTCGCGATCGGCACGACCCGAGCGTCAAAAATCGTCATGCCGAGTTCACCCAGTGCCGCCGTGACGTGGGCGAACGTCTGCCTGGTGTGCGGCGTGTAAAGGACCGCCGCGATCCGGTCGGCATCCCGTTGCTTTCTGATCTCGAGGAATCCGTGCTCGCACTCGAGGTCCGAATCGGCCAGGACCTCGGTGTGCCAGGCAATTTCCTGGCTGCGATGCCGCAGGAAATAGTCCTCGGTCAGCAGGGTCCAGACCTCGTCGATCTTGTCCCCGGAGACACCGACGCTCGAGAGCAACTGCCGGGCACCTGACTGCTTTTCGAAGATCAGTCGTTCGCGGTCGATCGGTCTCTCCAGGCCGCTGCGAAGCGCACGCGCCGTGAGCTCATAGAGGTCTCGGAACAACGTCGATTTCCAGGAATTCCAGAGTTTCGGGTTAGTGCCACGGACATCGGCCACCGTTAACACATAAAGGTAGTCGAGATGGGTCTTGTCACCAACCAGGGCCGCAAACTGGTTGATAACGTCCGGGTCGCCTATGTCTTTCTTCTGCGCAGTTTTGGATAGTGCCAGGTGATGCCGGACCAGCCATGATACTGTTCGGGCCTCGTACTGACTCAGGCCGTGTTCCAGACAGAATGCTTCTGCGTCGACCGCGCCCAGTTCCGAATGGTCACCACCGCGGCCCTTGGCGATATCGTGGAAAAGTGCAGCAAGATAGACGATCTCGGGTTTTTCGAAAGACTGCATTAGCGGGCCGCAGTGGGGGCACTCGTCGTCGGACCGCGACAGCGCAAATTTTCGCAGGTTGCTGACGACGAACAGGCTGTGCTCGTCGACTGTGTAGGCGTGAAACAGATCGTACTGCATGCGGCCGACAATCCTGCCGAACGCAGGAATATACAGGCCAAGCACGCCGTAGAGGTTCATGCGGCGCAGTTCGTGCGTTACGCCGGAGGGGGCACGCAGTATTTCCAGGAACATCCGGTGATTTCGGGGGTTCTGCCGGAATTCCTCGTCGATCAGATGCAGGTTCCGCTTGACGAGGCCAATCGTGTAGGCGCTGATGCCGCGAATGTCCGGATTCTGCTGCAACAGGTTAAACATCTCCAGCAGCGCCGTGCGGTGCTGCTGAAACACCTCGTCGTTGGCCGTCTGCAGAAAACCATTTTTGACCTGAAAGCGTGCATTCAGTGCCGAGGGTTTGGCATCCGGGTCCATCAGGATCGCTTCTTCGAAGAGCTGCAGCAGCATTTCGTTCAGCCGGCTCAAGTCCATGACGGTCCGGTAGTAGCGCTGCATCAGCTGTTCGACGGCAAGCGTGTATGCTGCATCCTCGTAGCCCAGCAACTTCGCAAGCCTGGTCTGATGATCGAACAGCAGGCGGTCCTCACGGCGCCCAGTCAGTACGTGCAGGCCGAAGCGCACGCGCCACAGAAATGCCTGACCGTCATTGAGGACCCGGACCTGGCCCGGCGTGAGGAAATCGTGCGCGACCAGTTCATCCAGGGTGCGAACCCCGAAATGCCGCTTCGCCACCCAGCCGATCATCTGAATGTCACGCAGACCCCCGGGGCTGCCCTTCACATTCGGTTCGAGCCTGTAGGCCGTGTCGTCGTAGCGGTGATGCCGCTCTATCTGTTCGCGCCTCTTGGCTTCGAAGAATTTTGCGGACGACCAGAGCTTGTCGGCGGAAACGGCGTCTTTCATTGCTGCGAACAGCGATTCCGGTCCATCGAGCAATCGAGCCTCGATCAGGGTCGTGGCGACCGTGATATCCGCTCTGGCCTCCTGCTGACACTGTTTGACATTTCGGACGCTGTGGCCGATATCGAGCCCTAAGTCCCACAACGATGTCAAAAAAGTTGACAGGACCCTTTCGCTGTCGGCACGCAGTCGCTTTCCGAGCAGCAGCATGACATCGACGTCGGACGATGGATGAAGCTCACCACGGCCGTAACCGCCAACTGCAACGAGCGCCGCGCAATCACGAAGCGGGCCCGAGTGTTTGCGCCAAAGCCGAATGAGTACCCGGTCG
>JBHIDG010000261.1:0-4768 GCA_046760025.1 Woeseia sp.
AACTTTCCAGACTTCGACTTTGCTTTGGAGCTAGATAGCCGGGAAAGTTCGGAAAGTTCGGAAAGTTCGCTCCGGCACCAAGATCACCAGCCGCCGATAATCGCGCCCATGACGGCGAGAATCGCAACGTTGTAACCTGCATTGATCATGAACAGGCGTAGCGGGCGCTGTTCGAACAGATAGGTAACGCCATAGGCAGTGGCGAGAAAACCGATTCCCACCAGCAACCCGGTTTGCACGCCCGTAAGCCAGTTGCTTTCGGGCCCGAGGATAACAGCCAGCGTCATGGCCGCAATCAGTTGCAGCACGAACGCGCCGCCGAATGTTCTGGGCGTACTGGCGTTATTTGCGTCCTCCTCTGTCAGACCAACGTCCTGCATCCACGCGCCCCCGAAAACGCCCTTCGCATACCAGGCTCCGCCAAGAACAAATGCAGCAACAGTAGCTACGATGATTGCCAGCCAATTAAAATTGGCGACCGCGTCAGCCAGATTCATGATTGCTCCTTTGTTGGTCTTGTTTTGGGAGTCGGAGAGTTTATCAGAGCCGCATGTCAACATCCGAAGCGTTGAAAGAATTCACAGAAAAACAACAAGATATATGATCATCCGCCTATACGTGAACTTAGTCACAAAGAATGAGGCCTAATTCATATATATGTGGAGGATCTTTCTCCTGCCGGGAGAGGTGAGCAAGTCCGATGTCTGTGGCAGCAGCAGGCCGGCGCGTCGTTCAGGTTCACGATCTTCGAGATTATTTTCGCGAATCGATCGATGCGGCGATTGACAACCAGGGTGTCGATGTCGACCCCCATGCCGCCCATTACGTCGTAAATCTGCTCACTCTGTTTGCCCGGTCGGAGGATCTCTTTGAGGATCATGGCGATGCTTACGGCCTCAGACCCCTGGCGCTCATGATGGCTGATGCGGCGGAAGCATCGAGTGCCATGGAGCGAACATTTTCGCTACAACGTATTGGTGACGTCGCGCTCTTCGTTGCGGGATTCTTTGCCGACAGTCTGGCCCACAAGCTTGTCGACCTCGATTACTACATTTACATGGGCGGGACGGCCTACGGTTCGCTGTCAGACGAGATCCGCGGTACTGCACGCGGCCGCGTACTTGCCGATGTCTATCGCGAACTGGCGGCCAAGTTTCAGATCGTGGTCGATGTGCTCAACGAAGTGCGTGACACCGCCCGGGGCTCCTCCGACATCGATCTCCTGCGCACATACGAAGTGTGGCTGCGCACCGGCAGCAGGCGCGCGGCCCGCTTACTGAAGCAGCAGGGCGTCGTTCCGATGCCGAGCGCCGTCAGCCGTAACCGCCACTGAAAAATCCATGCTTTCCGATCTGCAGAAACATCTGTCTGACATCTATCAGGTCGAGCCCGGCTACGACGTCCGCGATTTTCTGATTACAGATCCGGGAGTCGCGAGAATGCTGGGCGGAGAGTCACTGACAGCCAACACCGAGGAGTCGGTCCTGCTAACACAGGACGGCGACGGCGTGGCCTTGAGTGTTTATCTGGACAGTCAGATGCTCGGCCGTCTGGACCGGGACAACCCGATGCAGGCGCTGAAAGCCTCGGCCCTGAATGATCTGTGGACGGTAGTCGAGGGCATCAGCCACTTCAATTACCTGGTATGGAGCGCCGGTCGGGACAAGGCCGTGACCCTGCTGGAGCTGGAAATGCAGGCCGAGGTCGACAAGTTCATCAGCACCTGGCTGATGGCAGAGGACCAGGACCGTCGTGATTTCGCAGACAAGTTGCATGGCTGGTTGTTCGATCGCGTTCGATTCAAACCGGAACTGACTGACCACGAGCATGAAAGATATAAGACCGCGAATGACTATGCGGCGAGATTTTGTCATGGGCTCATGCAGAGACTGCGTGAGGACTGCAACAAGACGTTCACTGAATTGCGTTGCTTCTATCGCCTGACGCAGACCGGCAAGATCAGCCACATTCACTCCCAGGCTTACTGACCAAAGCCGATCGCACCCTTACCGATGGCCGCGAAGTCTGATATTCGTTGCCACAAAAAAAAGGCGGTGGCAACGCCACCGCCTAGTTACGAGACAAACCGCATAAGGGAGTTTGGTTCATCACGCCTTCCTCAAACGAGAGGAATTCTTGGGGATACTTGCATGTAAGATGCCGTGGACACAGGATTGGTTTCAAACTTTTTGGAATAAGTGGTTGGTTTCATTTGAAACCAAATGCCGTTCAGCCGAGGAACATCGAGTAAGCGGGATTGTCGGACTCTTGCCAGTGCGCGTAGCCGAGCTGCGAGAGATGGGACTCCAGCTCGTCCGCCTCTTCGGACGGTACCTGTATGCCGGCGAGAATGCGCCCGTAATCGGAGCCGTGATTGCGATAATGGAACAGGCTGATGTTCCAGTCGGTGCCGACGGCCTGCAGAAATTCCAGCAGGGCACCGGGTCGCTCGGGGAATTCGAAACGAAACAGCCGTTCGTTTTCGATGCCCGCTGCCCGACCGCCCACCATATGCCGGACGTGCAACTTGGCGACTTCGTTGTCGCTCAGATCTTCGAGCGGATAGCCGAGCGACTTCAGCCTGGCGATGATTTCCTGCCTCTCGGCATAACCGTGGCGCAATTCGATGCCGACAAAAATGTGCGCCTTCTTTGAATCGCTGTAGCGGTAGTTGAATTCGGTGATGCTCCGTCGCCCAATCGCCTCGCAGAACTTCTTGAAACTCCCGGTCTGCTCGGGTATCTCGACGGCCAGGAGCATCTCGCGCTGTTCGCCGACCGCGGCGCGCTCGGCGATGTGGCGCAGACGATCGAAATTGACATTGGCGCCGCAGTTGATGACGACAAACGTCTCGTTCTCGATGTCGTTTTCGTCCAGATATTTCTTGGCGCCCGCTACGGCCAGCGCGCCGGCCGGCTCTACGATCGAGCGTGTGTCTTCGAAAATATCCCTGATACCGGCGCAGATCTGATCGGTATCGACGGTAACGATATCGTCGACAAGCTCCTGACACAGGCGAAAGGTCTCGTCGCCGACCCTGCGCACTGCGACACCGTCGGCGAATATGCCGACGTGGTCCAGAACAACAGGCCGGCCTGCCGCAATCGAATCCCGCATTGCCGTGGAATCGTCCGGCTCGACGCCGATTACCCGGATCCCGGGATCGACGGCCTTGATGTATGCGGCAATTCCGGCAATCAGCCCGCCGCCGCCTATCGGAACGAACACTGCGCTGATTCTTTCATCGGTCTGCCCGAGAATTTCCATCCCGATCGTGCCCTGCCCCGCGATGACGTCCGGATCGTCGAAGGGATGAATAAATGTCAGCTTTTCTTCTTCCTCGAGCTCCCGCGCCCGGGAATAGGCATCGTCGTATGTATCGCCGTGCAACACGACTTCGCCGCCCAAGGACCTGACCGCATCGATCTTGATGCTCGGCGTCGTAACGGGCATGACGACCACGGCCCTTATTCCCTTTTCTCTTGCGGCCAACGCGACGCCCTGAGCATGGTTCCCGGCCGAGCTGCAGATGATCCCCGCCCGCAGCGTTTCTTCCGGCAACCTCGTCAGCTTGTTATAGGCGCCGCGCAACTTGAAAGAAAACACCGACTGCAGGTCCTCGCGTTTCAGGAGGATTCTGTTGCCGAGGCGCCCGGACAGGTTGGTTGCGAGATCCAGTGGTGTCTCGCTCGCCACGTCGTATACCCGGGCGGCACGGATTCGCTCGAGGTAGTCCGTCGCCGTCACGCGGTCGCGCTTTTGTCGCACCGGTCTCATCGCATGTCGAAGGTTATCGCACGAAACCGGGCAGATCACTGCGAAATTGTCCTGGAGTACAACCGCCGCTCGTGATTCGATTCCACGCAGCACTCTCATGGACGTGCAGGCAAGGGAATGCCTCTTGAAATGCTGTTCAGAAAGCAGTCGGTCAGGGCTGCCCGCCACAGGCTGCTAGGAAGCGTCTGCATAGCGACGCCGCCGACGGCGCGCGCGACAGTCCTCGTTGCGTTGAGCGCGCTCGGATTGCTCGGCGGGGTTGTTTACGCCATCGAAGTACCGCAACGCACACGGGCAACGGGCGTACTGATGCCGGCCGGGGGCCTGCTCCGGGTCGTCGCGACCCGGACCGGGCAGGTTACCGGCCTGGCGGTCAGGGAAGGCATGACCGTTGTCGAAGGGCAGGTGTTGCTGCGGATCAGGAGCGATCGAAATGCCCCGGGCCGATCGCCCGTATCCGAATCGCAGGTCCGTTCCATGCGTGCGGAACTCGAGCTCATGGAGGAGGTCCGGGCCCGCCAACGGTCATTGAATTCGAGTCGCGTATCCGCGCTGACGAACCAGATCGCACTGACTCGCAGCCGTCTCGCCAAGGCGCGCACCGAGGTCGAACTGCAGGCAAGTCACATCGGGTTGCAGGAGCAACGCTTCGAGCGCATGAGGATCGTCGCGGCAAACGGTGGTATCGCAAAAGACCGGCTGACGACAGAGCGATCGGCGATTTTGCACGCCAGATCCGTCAGCGCCGGTCTCGAACGGGACCTCCTGCAGATCAGGCAGGAACTCGGCGAGCTGCAGCGGCAACACGCCGAAGCGGTGCAGGCGCCCGAACTCGACAGCCTGCGTCACGACATGGAAACAGAGCGATTGCTGAGGCAGATCGGCAGGGCGGAAATCGACGCCGGCAGCGACGTGCCGGCCCCGGCGGCCGGCATCGTCGCACGGGTGAGCATCAAGCCGGGGTCAGCTACTCGGCCGGGTCAGACGCTGA
>JBHIDG010000262.1:0-4742 GCA_046760025.1 Woeseia sp.
CGCGGCCGGACAAGTCGATCAGCGCCGAGGAGACCTTCGATTCGGACCTGACCGATGTCGGGGAAATGGACCGGCATTTGCTTCGGCTTACCGAGCGGTCGGCGGCCCGGATGCGCGCGAAAGCGCTCGTTGCCGGTACCGTACAGGTCAAGATCAGGCAGTCGGACTTCTCGACGTTCACCCGACAGCGCGCTCTGCGTCCGCCGGGAAACAGCACGCAGCAACTATTCGAGACGGCGAGGGCTTTGTTGCGTCGGTGGCTCTCCGAGCATCCCGGCGCCACGATTCGGCTGCTGGGCGTCGGCGGCAGCAAGCTGTCTGCCGCCTCCCAGGGCGACCTGTTTTCCGGCGACGACGCCCCGGCGCCCCTGGACCAGACCGTCGATGAGATCCGCGAGCGCTTCGGAAAATCTTCCGTCAACCGTGCCCGCAGCTTGGACCCGAGCCAAATCGGGTAGAATCCGTGATGCTGCACGCATCAATGTGACCGGACCATGTACACGAAATTCTTTGGGCTGACTGAGAAGCCTTTTGCGATCACGCCCGACCCTCGTTATCTGTTCATGAGCGAGCGGCATAGCGAGGCGCTGGCACACCTCGTGTACGGCATATCCGGGAGCGGCGGATTTATTCAGCTGACGGGGGAGGTCGGCACCGGGAAAACGACGCTCGTTCGCACGGTCCTCGGCCGTCTGCCGGCCGAGGTCGATGTCGCACTGATCCTTAATCCGCAGCTGACCGCGCTGGAGTTTCTGATCACTATTTGCGAGGAATTGCGCGCGCCGCCACCCGAGGACAGAAGGAGCGCCAAGTCGCTGGTCGACACCCTGAACCGCCACCTGCTCGCCGCACATGCCCGCGGCCGGCGCACGATTCTCCTGGTCGATGAGGCACAGAATCTGTCGGCGGATGTCCTGGAACAGCTTCGCCTTTTGACCAACCTCGAAACGGCGAAGCAAAAGCTGCTGCAGGTCATTCTGATCGCGCAGCCCGAGCTCCGCGATATACTGGCGCGAGAAGAACTGCGTCAGCTCGCACAGCGAGTTACGGGCCGTTATCACCTGGAGCCGCTGTCACGGGAAGAGACCGGTCTGTATATCGACCATCGGCTCAAGGTGGCAGGCGCCCTCGGTGAAATCTTCGATTCCGCCGCGAAGCAGGAGGTTTTCGTCCTGTCCGAGGGTGTGCCGCGAATCATCAACGTGATCTGCGACCGGGCAATGCTTGGTGCATACAGCCGCGAAAAGCGGGATATCGGCAGGAGACTCGTTCGCAGGGCCGCGGCCGAGGTATCGGGACAGAAGTACGCGATCGGACTCACCAGGTGGGCAGTACCGGCGTTCGGAATCGTCGGTGTAAGTATCATCGCCCTGGGTGTCTGGTCACTGGCGAAGCAGGGCGAACGGCAGTCACCGGGCGTGGTTGCCGTACCCCTTGACACTGGCGAGACGGTCGGCGAAGCATCGCCGACGAGGCCCGACACCGGGTCACTCGAGGATCTGTTGATCGAATCGAGCGCATTCACGAACACCAATTCGGCGATGGCGACACTGCTCGACCTGTGGGGTGCCGAATACCAGGCCGGAAACGGCACGGCCTGCTCACAAGCCGAGGCGGCGGGCCTGAGCTGCCTGTTCCAGAGAGGGTCCTGGGCCGGCATCCGGCAACTCGATCGCCCGGCCGTGCTGACGCTCACCGACAGGAACGGTGATACGCACCAGCCGGTCCTCACATCCCTGGACGGCGAGCTGGGTGAACTGGCATTCGGCGAGACCCGCAGTATCCACCCCGTCGATGAAATCTCCAGGCTCTGGTTCGGCCAGTATCTGTTGATCTGGCGCCCGCCCAATGGCGCTGCCAAAGCGATTAAACCCGGTATGCGTGACGAAAACGTGCGCTGGCTGCGGCAGAGCCTCGCCGCGATAGATGCGGAATACGAGCCGGATGCAATCGCGTCCGCCGACCTGGATTACTTCGACAGGGAGCTGGAACAAAGGCTAAAGCATTTTCAACGGCAACACCGACTCAAAGTCGACGGCTTTGCGGGACAGCAGACCCAGATCATTATCAATTCATCGCTGGCGCTGGATGGCACGCCGAGGCTGGCGAAAAACTAGCCCGAAGTTTGCACGAGAAGGCTCGGGATTATTGACAACGATATGATTCGAAAATGAATACAGCTTATTCGCCATGGTGACATCTTGTCCTTTTCATTGGCCGTCCGGTTTGTGGCCGGATCTCATACAATCTTCGGGCTAGGGGTGCTTGATGTCATTTATCCTGGATGCGCTAAAGAAGTCCGAGACCGAGCGTCAGCGAAAAAACGCGCCCGGTTTTGCCGACGTGCGCGAGGGTTCAGACCCGCCCCGCGCGCCGCGCTGGTTGTGGGTGCTGGGCATTTTGCTTGCCATCAACCTGGTGGTCCTGTTGGGCGTCATGCTCAGGCCCGACTTTCGGGCGATAGTCGAGATGCCGGCAGCCGATGAAATACCGGCGGCGGACGAGCAAGCTGTCCGCCAGCCTTCGTTCTCGGAGATGGTCGAGGAAGCCAGACAAAAACAGTCGCAGCAAGTCCTTGACGCTCAAGTGGGAAAGAGTGATGTGTCCGCGCTCGAGCCGGCACCAAAAATAGTCTCGAATGTCTACGCAACGTTTAATGAACTGCGGGCGAACGGAACACTGGTGTTGCCGGACTTGCACCTCGATATTCATGTCTACAGCGAGAAACCCGGGGAGCGGTTCGTGTTCATAAACATGAACAAGTATCGGGAGCAGGCGCGACTGGCGGAAGGGCCGTTAGTGAAGGAGATTACGCCGGAGGGCGTTATCCTGGAGCATCTCGGCAGCGGCTTTCTCCTGCCCCGCGAATAAAAAACAGTCAGACGTTGACCAGCGCAGCGCCGTTATCGGTTCATCTTCACGGAGACGACTTTGCCAGTGCCTTGCGGTCTGGCATTCATCGTGTCATCAGCGAACAGGAGACCCTCAATCGCATAAACGTGTTCCCGGTTGCCGACGGAGACACCGGGACCAATATGAGTCTTTCGCTGGGCGCCGCACTTGGCGCACTGACCGCGCCTGGACGCAAGCATCTGGGCAGCCTGCTTGCATCCGTGGCCGACGCAATGCTCGACGGCGCCCGCGGCAATTCCGGCGCAATCGTTGCCCAGTTCTTCCAGGGTATGAGCGATTCGGCGGAAGGCCTCAGCCGGTTTACCGCACTTTCGTTCAGCAAAGCCGTTCGCAAAGGAAGTGAATATGCACACGACGCTCTGGCCGATCCCAGGCAGGGCACGATACTGTCGGTGATTGCCGAGTTCGCCCGAAGCCTCGATCAGCAGGCGTCAACGGATAAGCAGCGCAATTTCAGGAGCTTGCTGGAAGAAGCCGTTGCCGCAGCCACAGACGCACTGAACAAGACCCGGCACCAGCTCGACATACTTCGCAAAGCAGGCGTGGTCGACGCCGGCGCGATGGGCTTCGTTGCCCTTGTGCAAGGCATGGCCGGGTACGTCGCCTGCGGCCGGGTCGCGGGAGAACCCAAGCTGGCGGACCTTCACATTGATGATGTCGTCGTCGAGACGGCCGGCGAGGCTGCGGAGCTCCGCTATCGATTCTGCACGGAGTGCATCATTACGGGCAGCGACATCGACCGGCGCAAGCTCCGGGAGTCGTTGTCCGATCTGGGTGACTCGCTCATCCTCGCCGGCACCAAACAAAAAGCCAGGATTCATATTCACGTGAACGAGCCCGACGAGGTGTTCGATCTGGCGCGGAATTACGGGCAAATCAGTGCCGAGAAATCCGATGACATGCACCGGCAGCAGCACAGCACGCATGCGGTCACAAACAGGTTTGCCGTCATCACCGATTCCGCGGCCGATATTTCAGACTACGACATGGAACGCCTGGACATTCACATGGTGCCGGTACGCATTCAATTCGGCGACCGCGGCTACCTCGATAAAGTCAGCATTACGGCCGAGGGATTTTTCAACGAGCTCGCGAGTAACCCGATACACCCGACCTCGTCTCAGCCATCGCCCGGGGAGTTCAGGCGCCAGTTTCAATTTCTTGCCAGTCACTTTCCGGATGTTATCTCGATCAATTTAATGCCATCGGTGAGCGGCACGCTGCAGGCTGCCCAGTCGGCGGCGGACCGGACCAATGCCAGTGGCAACATCCATGTCGTCAATTCGAAGAATGCCTCGCTCGGGGAGGGAATGCTTGCCGTCTTCGCGGCCGAGTGCGCCCAGGGCGGTCTCGATATCGACACGACGTTGGCCGCTATCGAAAAACTAATCCCGCTCACGGTGACGTTCGGCATTGTCGAGGACATGCAGTATGCCGTTCGCGGCGGGCGTGTGCCTGCGTTCGTAAGTGTAATAGCAGACCTGCTGCGCGTCGTGCCGGTTCTGCGCATAAGCTCGGATGGCGGCATTTCAGCGGGTGGGGTTCTGATCGGCCGCAGCGGGCGAATTCCGAAATTCGCCCGCTTTCTGTCAAAGCGACTAAAAAGCCAGGCACAACTCAGGATCGGTATCGGTCACGCGCTCTGTGAGGACGACGCGATCGAACTCGAGCGCCGCTTGCGAGAAACCATGCCGAATATCCGGCAAACTTTTATCACGGCGCTCGGCGCCGGCGTCGGCGTACACGGAGGCCCGGGCACATTGGTTGTGGCCGCACAGCATTACATGGACCCCTGCACCAAATGAGGACACCCACGAATTTCCGTGTTT
>JBHIDG010000263.1:0-4726 GCA_046760025.1 Woeseia sp.
CGTGGACAGGTCGATGTTCGAGTCCAGGCTGCCCTGCCTGACTGATTGAGCTAGCACGTCCCATAGCGCTATCCCGTTCGCCTTCAGTACAGCTGCACGTGCCGCGTAGGGGAGTACCGGGCATGCTCCGAACAGCTCGCCCATGATGCGCCAGAAGGCATTCTGGGGATGCGCGTAATATTCGGACGCCTCGATCGACTTCCGACTCGGTAGGCTGCCGAGAATGAGGACGGTGGCATCCGGAGCGGCGATCGGTCGAAACCCCCTGGACATGGGCATGGTCTCGATTACTTCAACAATCGCTGATAAAGCGCCAGGTCGTTCGCCGAGAAACAACAGAAAACGACCGACTCTACTGTTGTGGCCGACGGGTCGGCTGACCTTACGGCGCGAATGGCGATCGGTGCAGCCTGTTCCGGCGGGAACCCGTATACGCCGGTGCTGATACCGGGAAATGCGATCGAAGTGACACGGAGCTCCCCGGCGATTTCGAGGCAACGGCTATAGCAGGATGCGAGCTTTTCGGGCTCCCCGCTTTGGCCATCGGTCCATACCGGGCCCACGGTGTGAATGACATGTCTGGCCGGCAGCCCGTAACCGCCCGTTGCCTTGGCGTCGCCGGTGTCGCATCCGCCCAGCGTCCTGCATTCTTCAAGCAGCCCGGACCCGGCCGCGCGGTGAATAGCGCCGTCGACACCGCCGCCGCCCAGCAGCGAGGAGTTCGCTGCATTGACGATCGCGTCGACCGTCAACGTGGTGATATCGGCGCGGATTGCTTCCACCGAAACAGACATTACATGCCACCGGCAACGTCAATAAAAATTCCGGTCGAATAGGAGGCCTCATCCGACAACAGCCACAGAATCGCCTTCGCAACCTCCTCGGGTTTGCCGCCGCGCCTTAACGGAATACAAGCTTTCAATCGGTCGATGCGATCCGGTTCTCCACCTTTGGCGTGCATGTCAGGTAGTGCTCATCGCCCTATTCTTTGGGTAGACGCCCGAGCAGATAGAACTCGTCGTTCGGTCGCATCGTCGTCAAGTTGGCCATACGGTTGGACAGAGAGAAGAAGGCCGTGATAGCACCGATATCCCAGATGTCCTCGTCGGAGAAGCCGTGCTCGTGGAGACTGTCGAAGTCGGCGTCATTGACTTCATGAGCCCTGACCGACACCTTGGCCGCAAACTCGAGCATCGCTCTTTGCCGGTCAGTGATATCGGCCTTGAGGTAGTTTGTCGCAATCTGATCTGCGAGATGCGGGTTTTTTTCGCGAATTCGCAATATGGCGCCGTGCGCGACGACGCAGTAGATGCACTGATTGAGTCCGGACGTGGCGACGACGATCATTTCACGTTCACCCTTGGTCAGCCCTTCCTCCTTCTCCATTAGTGCGTCGTGATACGCAAAAAATGCGCGGAATTCATCGGTACGGTGAGCAAGCGCCAGGAATACATTGGGCACGAATCCCGACTTTTCCTGGACGGCAAGAATCCGTTCACGAATATCGTCAGGCAAGTCCTTGAGCTCGGGAAGCGGAAAGCGGCTGATCCGTTTATCCGTCATGTGTCAGTCACTCCTGAATTCCACTTTTTTGTGGCTGCCGTCACAGAACGGCTTGTCTTCGGAGGAGCCACAACGGCACAGCGCGACCTGTTCGCCTCTCCACGACGCGCGGCCACTGCTGCTGACTATCGTGAGATTGCCCTTCAACAGCAGCGGCCCGTCCTTCGCGGGGTTTACCCGCAAGGGCCCGCCGGTTTCGGTTATTGCATCGCCGGTCCTGCCCACGGCGCCATAGTCCCTGAAACGGGCGTCCTCGTGAGAATTGTCGCAAAACGGCTTGTTTTCGGACTGCCCGCAGCGGCACAGGGCCGCGCGAAACTTAAGGCCCGGTGCATTCTCGGGCGCGCCGTCGATTTCGAGCTTACCGCGCATAAAAAGCGGCCCGTTATAGGCGACCTGCACGGTATTGGCGGCGTCCGGCGTCTCAGCGCGTGAACCGTCGGCGAATTCGACCGTCAACGCGCCGGTCGGGCACCGCAAGACGACGTCCTCGACCTCGTCGTCATCGGCCAGATCCGGCTGACACCAGGGCTTGCGTCCGCCGACGAACAGCCCCCCCCGAGCACGGCCGCACTCCCAGACATGGATGCACAAGCCGCCATGCCATGACACGGTCGCGGTCTTTCCGGGGTATTGAAATACTTTGTCTTTCGGCACTGCGGACTCCTCGGCCTGTACGACTATCGCAGGGGTAAAACACTTACGGCATTACGGTAACCCAAATCACCAAGACCGGCCAGACTCGGCCGACCGATGTATTCTGCTCGGCCATCGCGCCAATGGTGAACCGGGAAAGTAGATAGTTATACGGCATTTACAGTTTGCCACCGGCTTTCGAATAGCCGATTGTCGGATTGAGTGTGGTAGTGAGGGAACAATGGAATGTACCTGATCCGGACAAGCTTGTTGCTGATTCTGCTGTCGTCGCCCACCGGCCACGTACACGAAGACTGCGCGAAGACCAGGTGCGAGGAGACACGGCAGAACATCGCGAAGATCGAGTCGAAGATGCGTCGCGGCTACACGCGGGCGCAGGGAGAGAAAATGGCCGCCGAACTCAGGCGTCTGCGCGCCATCAGATCGAAGGTTTGCCGCTAGCTCCTGAAGTGCTTCTCGAGCCTCAGCCAGCAGTCGCGATATTCCTCCTGCAGGGCCTCCGATTCCATCGCAAATCGCGTGGGTTGCATCAGATACCGTGACTCGAACATGAAGGCCATCGTATCGCCCAGCTTCTGTGGCCCGAGGTCCGAATTGGCGGCCGCAACATGTGCATCGGCGTCCGGCCCGTGCGCCGACATGCAATTGTGCAGGCTGCCGCCGCCGGGCACGAAGCCGCCGGCCGTCTTGGCGTCGTACTCGCCGAACACCAACCCCATATACTCCGACATCACGTTGCGGTGGTACCAGGGTGGCCTGAACGTATCTTCCATGACCAGCCAGCGCGGCGGAAAAATGACGAAATCGACGTTGGCCGTGCCGGGCGTGTCCGATTGCGACGTCAGGACCGTGAATACGGAAGGGTCGGGATGGTCGTAGCTGATCGATCCGATGGTGTTGAATCGCCGGAGACCGTACCTGTAGGGCGCGAGATTGCCGTGCCAGCCGACAACATCCAGCGGCGAGTGGCCGATCTCGCAGGCAAACAGATTTCCCCCCAGCTTGGCCACCAGTTCGAAGCTGCCTTCCCGGTCCTCGAATGCAGCGACAGGGGCCTCGAAATCCCGGCTGTTTGCAAGGCCGTCGCTGCCGATCGGCCCGCGCTAGGGCAATGCGAGCTTCGCCCCATAGTTCTCGCAGACTTAACCGCGTGCTACGCCATCCGACGGCACAACCCGGAACTTGATGCCCCGCGGAATCACGGCGATCTCGCCCGGTTCGACTGCCAGTACGCCGCATTCCGTATGCAGTATCAGCCCTCCCTGCTCCGGAACGATCAGCAGCTCGCCGTCGGAGTTATAAAAGAACCTCCCATCCATGGGACTGTTGGCGCGATAGATATGTATGCCGATACCAATCTGGGCGTGCGCGTCGCCGTTTGCCGCGACGGTTACCAGGCCGTCGACGAAATCGGCCGGCTCGTCAGACACCGGCAACGGGCCCCAGCGTAACTGATTCGGCGCAGTCGGCAGTTCGTCGACGGGGCCCGTTCGGATCAGGCCACAGTCAACGGGCCTGAAATCACCGTGCAGGACGGATGGCCGGATGCGATAGAACCAGGACCTGAAATTTGCGGCATGCGGCGCCGTAAACGCCGTCGCGCTGAACTTTTCGGCGTACAGGCCGAGCGGCGCGCGCTGCGGAGAGTTTCTGCCGACGGGCAATGCGCCGGGCATCGCCTCGGTCGCGAACTCATTGCCGAAACCCGTCATGTAATCGAGATTCAATGCGTGCTCCTGCGGTTTTCAGGCCTTAACCACCATCTGATCGATCGCCCCGAATATGCTGTTGCCCTCTCCGTCCAGCATTTCGATCCGAACCGTGTCACCGAAAATCATGAACTGTGTCTCCGGCCTGCCGTCTTCAATCGTTTCGAGCATTCGCTTTTCCGCAATACAGCTCGAGCCCCTGGAGCGGTCATAGTTCGATATCGTGCCCGACCCGATGATGGCGCCCGCGCCCAGCCGGCGCGTCTTTGTCAGATGTGCGATGAGCTGGTTGAAACTGAATGTCATGTCGGTGCCGCAGTCCGGCTGGCCGAACAGCTCGCCGTTCAGATGCGTAATGAGCGGCAGACGAATGGTGCCATCTTGGAAAGCATCGCCCAACTCATCCGGCGTCACGGCGACCGGAGAAAATGCCGTCGACGGTTTCGACTGATAGAAGCCGAAGCCCTTTGCGAGCTCGCCTGGGATCAGATTACGCAGCGACACATCGTTAAGGATCATCAGCAGCTTGATGTGTCTGCCGGCGTCCTCTGGCGACGTTCCCATCGGCACATCGTCGGTAACAACGGCTGTTTCGGCTTCCATGTCGATGCCATATTGTTCACTCGGCGCCGGAATGTCGTCCAGCGGCCCGAGAAAGTCGTCCGACCCGCCCTGATAGACGAGCGGGTCGTGCCAGAAGCTCTCCGGCATCTCGGCACCGCGCGCCTTGCGTACGAGTTCCACATGGTTCACGTAGGCGCTGCCGTCGACCCAGTGATAGGCCCGCGGCAGCGGTG
>JBHIDG010000264.1:0-4695 GCA_046760025.1 Woeseia sp.
GCCGTGAGCTCCATGCGATTATTGGTCGTCTCGCGCTCGCCGCCATGCAGGCTCTTGCGGTGCTTGCCGGCGATCAGCAGAGCGCCCCAGCCGCCCGGGCCGGGATTTCCCCTGCAGGCCCCGTCGGTGTAAATCTCAACTGTTGCGGTCAAAGTGTATGCGGGAGACTCGTGTCGTGGGTTTCACCAGGCCGGCCACCACTTTCGGCCGAGAACGCCAGGGCTTTCTTACCGTGGTCAGTGTATAGACCCGTTTCTGGGCCGTGAGCATATAGCAAGCGGCAAGCTCGGGCCACCAGCGCTGGCCGCGACGCTCCCAGATCGGCGACGTGGACCGGCGGACGCCCGGCAATGGCCAGCGGAAAAAATACCGGGTGGCGCCATGAATCCTGAAGTCGAGGAGCTGCAGCCAATCGGAGAGCTGCCGGTCCGAGACCAGGTGATCGACGCCCGGCGGCAGCGCCGCACCCGGAATCACGCGCCGCAGGCCCCAGAGCCCGCCCGGCTTGAAACCCAGAACGACGAGGTGGCCGTCGGACCTGAGCACCCGCTGGACTTCGCGAAGGATCGCGTGGGGCCGGTCCGAGTAATCCAGCGTGTGGGGCAATAAAACGGCGTCTATCGAGTCACTGGCAACGGGCAGCCGGTACAGGTGGCCGACAGCAGTGGGCCGCGCAGCGCCCTCAGATGTGGCCGTGATGCCGGTGTCGGCAATGCAGGCGCTCTGCTGGGTCCTGGCGAAGCGCAGGAAGGCGTTTGGCTCGCCCCACTGGCCGAGCTGCAGGCACTGCTCGCCGAATATGCCGTCGAGGGCCTCCTCGATCACCAGGGTTTCCTGCTGCATGAGGGCCGCGCCCAGCGGGGTCTCCAGCCAGCGTTCGAGCGTCTCGAAGGATTCCTGGGATTTGCTCCGGATCGTCATGTGCAGTCGCCCTGCTCTTCAACCGTGTGACATCAGTACTTGCGCAAAGCCATCTCCTCTGTAGGATAGCCCGATGCCCGGCATAAAACAGACAATAATGACAATATTTCAGAGATTCGGCCGCTGTTCCGTCGCCTGGATCACCCTTTTGGCCGCCGCCTCGATGCCGCTCCGACTGGCCGCCGAGCCCGTCCTGACGGTTGCCGACAGCTTCGTCGCCCGACCCGCCGAGACCCTGGCCCTGCGGGCCCACTACCCGGTTACGCCGCAGGATCTTATCGACCCGGGTATCGCGAGCGACGACACGTCTGTGCAGCGGACGGCGCAGCATCGATCGGACGATCTGCTCGCCCGACTGCGAAAGGGGTTTTCGATCCAGCCGGTTTCTAACCGGCGAGTACGGGCCGAACTGGACTGGCTGATGCGCCACCCCGATTACGTCGATCGGGTATTCAATCGCGCCCAGCGCTTCCTGCCATACATCACGGACGCAATCGAACAGCGCGGGCTTCCGATCGAGCTCGCGCTGCTGCCGATCGTCGAGTCCGGTTACGACCCGTTCGCTTATTCACATGGGCGCGCGGCCGGCTTGTGGCAGATCATTCCGGGCACCGCGCGCCGCTACGGCATTCGACAGAACTGGTGGTATGACGGACGGCGAGATGTGGTCGACTCGACCGCAGGCGCGCTGAATTACCTGACGCATTTGCACGACCTGATGGACGGCGACTGGCTGTTGGCCATTGCTTCATACAATTCAGGTGAGGGAAATGTTCTGAAAGCCGTGAGGCGAAACCAGAGAAAAGGCCGCCCCGCCGATTTCTGGAGCCTGAAATTAACCAGAGAGACAAGCAGTTATGTGCCGCGTTTCCTCGCGATCGTCGAGCTGGTGCGGAATCCCGCCGACTACGGAATCAGCTTGCCAAGGCTGAGCGATTCGCCGCAGTTCGTGCCGGCGGATACCGGCGGACAGATTGACCTGGCATTAGCCGCCGAACTCGGCGATATGGACCTCGATACGCTCTACGCCTTCAATGCCGGCTTCAATCGCTGGTCAACCGATCCCGCAGGTCCGCATCGCCTGCTGCTGCCGGCTGCCGTGGCGGAGTCGTTCAACGAGATACTGACAACCGTGCCCGAGCGTGAACGGGTACGCTGGAAACGACACAAGGTACGCAACGGTGAAACCCTGTCCGAGATTGCCGAGCGATACCACACGACCCTCGCATCGATTCGCGCAGCGAACGGCATACGCGGCAACACCATCCGTGCCGGTGGTCACCTGATGATTCCCGTGGCGACCAGGCCGCTCGCCGATTACAGCCAGAGCGTCGATGAACGGCGGGCGAAGAAACAGAACAGACGACGTAAAGGAAATCGCATCGAACACATCGTGGTTGCAGGCGAGAGCTTCTGGTCGATCAGCCGCCGCTACGGCGTGACGATGCGTAATCTCGCAAGCTGGAACGGTATGGCGCCGAGGGATACCCTGTCGATCGGCCAGAAACTCGTGGTCTGGACATCACAGCCATCGCCGGGCCAGGCCCTGAGCAACAACGGTACGACCCGCAAGCTACGTTATACGGTACGTTCCGGTGACTCGCTGTATGTAATCGCCAGCCGGTTCCGGGTGTCGGTTGCCGATATCGTGCGATGGAACAACATTGACAGATCCAAGTATCTGCAGCCGGGACAGAAACTCACGATGTACGTCGACGTCACTCGCCAGTCGAGTTGACGACGAAAGCCAGGGGGGAAAATGGCATTCATGGCGGGAAAGCGCGCGCTGATCGTGGGGCTCGCGAGCAACCGGTCTATCGCCTGGGGCATCGCCCGGGCCTTTGCCCGCGAGGGCGCCGAGCTCGCGTTCACCTATCAGAACGAAAAGCTGAAACCGCGCGTCGAGAAGATGGCCGGGCAACTCGGCTCGTCCCTGTCCTATCCCCTGGACGTCGCCTTCGATGACCAGATCGACGGACTGTTCGACGCCCTGGGCAGGGACTGGGACGGCCTCGAGGTGCTCGTCCACTCGGTCGGCTTCGCGCCGCGCGATCAGCTCGCCGGCACCTACATCGAGAGTGTCACGCGCGAAGGATTTCAGGTCGCGCACGACATCTCCAGCTACAGCCTCGCCGCGCTCGCGAAAGCCGCAATGCCGATGATGCAAGGCCGTAAGTCCGCGATCCTGACGCTTTCCTATCTGGGCGCAGTTCGCGCGGTGCCCAACTACAATGTCATGGGTCTCGCCAAAGCCAGCCTCGAGGCGAACGTGCGCTTCCTGGCCGCAGACCTCGGACCCGAGGGCATCCGCGTCAACGGAATTTCCGCGGGTGCGATCAAGACGCTCGCGGCCGCCGGCATCGCCGGATTCCGGAAAATGCTGGCCCACATGGAACGGGTCGCCCCGATCCGGCGCAACGTCACCGTAGACGATGTCGGCAACGCCGCCGCGTTCCTGTGCTCGGATCTCGCGGCCGGTATCGCCGGTGAGATCCTGTACGTCGACGGTGGCTACAACACGATCGGCATGTACCTCGACGACAATTAAGGGGACAGTTTACTCAATTCGGGGATTCCCGAATTAAGTAAACTGTCCCCTTAATTGAAATGTCCCCTTAATCAGTTCGCCCTTGCCTCGGAGGCGTTGACGATTACGGACACGGTCGCGTCACCCGTCACGTTGGCGGAGGTGCGGAACATGTCGAGTATGCGGTCCACGCCGAGGATCAAGGCGACGCCGGCGCTCGGCACGCCGATGGCTTCGAGGATGATCACCAGCATGATCAGTCCGGCGCCGGGTACCGGTGCGGCACCAATCGACGCAAGCAAGGCGGTCAGGATGATCGTCAACTGCGCCGCGAAATCCAGTTGCATGCCCAGCGCCTGGGCGATGAACACCGCGGCAACCGATTGATACAGGGCGGTGCCGTCCAGATTGATCGTGGCCCCGAGCGGCAATACGAACGAGGCAACCTCAGTCTTGACGTTCAGGTTTTCCTCGACGCACTCCATCGTCACGGGCAAGGTCGCCGCGCTCGAGCTGGTCGAAAAAGCCAATAGCTGCGCCGGTGATATTCCGCGAAAGAACCGGCCGATTCTCAGCGGGCTGATGAAGTGAACCATGCCGCCATACACAATCGTGACGTGCAGGAGCAGGCCCAGAAGGACGACGAGTGCATAAAAGCCCAGTGATCGAAGCAGGTCGAGAACGGATGCGAGGCTGTCGCCGGCGATCGACGTGATCGTGTCGGCGATCAAGGCGAAAACACCGATCGGGGCGATCAACATGATGACGTCGACCAGCTTGACGACCACATCGTTGAGGCCCTGAAAGAACCGCAGCACGACCTCGGTACGCTCGTTCGGCACCAGTATCAGGCCGACGCCTATGAACAATGCGAAAAATACGATCTGCAGCATGTTGCGGTTGCTGCCGGCCGCGTTGACGATGTTCTGCGGAAAAATATCCACAACGGGCTGCAGCGGGCCGCGTTGCTTGACTATCTGCACGTCACCCGCCCGCTGATCGACTTGCTGCTGATAGGTCGCCTGCAGGTTGGCGGCAACGTCGTCCGGAATCGACTCACCCGGCCGCAAGGTGTTGACCAGGACCAGGCCGATGCTGATAGCCACGACCGTGGTCATCAGGTAAATCGCGATGGTCTTGCCACCCATGCGGGACAACTTGCTGAGATCGGACAGCGACGCCACACCGGTCACCAGGGACGCCAGTACCAACGGCACGGCTATCAGTTTGAGCAGATTGACGAAGAT
>JBHIDG010000265.1:0-4660 GCA_046760025.1 Woeseia sp.
CAATCGCGGTACTGTTGGTGATTCTGCTGCCCTATAAACGCGATACCATACTCGTTCTATCGCCGCTACTGCTCGCCGCACTGATCACCGCGGCAGGGGCCGCTAGTTTCGGCATCGCCTTCAATTTCGCCAACATCATCGCCCTGCCACTCTTGCTGGGTACCGGTGTCGACAGCGGCGTGCACATGGTGCACCGTTACCGCACCGCGCTGCCGGCCAATGGCGATCTCCTGGGCAGCAGTACAATCAGGGCCATAATCGTCAGCGCACTGACAACGATTTTCAGCTTCGGTAATCTGGCTTTCTCACCGCACCCCGGCGCCGCAAGTATGGGACAGTTGCTGGCGATCGGAACCGGTGCAACTTTGCTGTGCATGCTGGCCGTCCTGCCTGCCCTGCTGTATCGACGCGCCCCCTCGCCGGCCAATTTGCAGACCGACGTGTCGTGACAGCCTAGCCCGCGTGTTGTGCCTCGACCGCGCGGCGCGACCTGATCGCGAATTTGCCGAGATGTGAAAGCGCTTCCCATACCGGGCCGGGAAACTTGTGCAACCTGACCATGACTTCCTCGAATGCGGTCAGGAACCATTTGACGTCCTCTTCGGAAATTACCATCGGCGGAAGCAGCTTGACGACGTCGATGTTGTGTCCGGCAACCTGTGTCAACACGCGATGATCGTTGAACAATGGCATCGTGATCGCCTGCGGAAACAGGTTCGCATCGAGTCTGTGCGCCATCGCCCAGGCGCTGCGCAGCGCCAACGACTTTGCGGCTTCGAACTCGATGCCGAGCATGACGCCCCGCCAGCGCACCTCGCGGATGAACTCGAATCGCGACGCCATCCCCTGAATACCCTCGCCGATCACGTCGCCCATGCGTGCCGCCCGCTCCATCAGATTATGCTCGTCGAGGCAGGCAAGGGTTGCCAGGCCCGCAACCATGCCCAGGCCCCCCTTGCCGAAGGTGGACGAATGGACGACCGCCCGCTCCATACTCGAAAAGACCTTGTCGTAAATCCACCGGCGCGCGAGCACGGCGCCGACCGGCACGTAACCCCCACTCAGCGCCTTCGACATCACGACGATATCCGGTTCCACCCCTTCATCATGTTCCAGTGCCAGGAATTTGCCGCTGCGCCCGACTCCGGTCTGCACTTCGTCGGCGATAAACAGCGCGCCATGCTTGTGACACAATTCGGCGGCAGCGGGCAGATAACCCCTGGCCGGGATGTTAACGCCCTTGCCCTGGATCGGTTCAACGACGAAGGCGGCCACGTCGCCGGCGCCGAGCGCAATCTCGAGGCTGCCGAGGTCGTCGAACTCGACCTGGCGGCAATGCGGCAGCAGCGGCGCGAAGCCCCGTCGAAAGGAGTCGTCCCCGCAAAGCGAAAGGGCACCGTTCGTCAAGCCATGAAACGCCTTGCGGCAATAAAGAACGGCGGGGCGCCGGGTGGCACAACGCGCGAATTTGATCGCCGCTTCGATGCCTTCGTTACCCGAGTTCGTGAAATACACCGCATCGAGATCGTAAGGTATGCGTTGCTTTAGAGCCTCTGCGAACAAGCCGCATAGCACGGGCGTATCGAGTTGCACCAGGCTCGGGTAATCCGTTGCCAGGTAATCAGCGAGCGCACGGCGGATATCGGGATGATTACGCCCGACACTGAAGACGCCGTAGCCGCTTATCATGTCCAGGTATTTGTTGCCATGACTGTCCCACAGATAGGCGCCCGAACCACGAACATAGCTGCGGTCAAAACCGATGGTTCGCAAGACCTGCGCGAGCCGCGGGTTTACATGGCGGCGGAACAGTTCATGCCCGTTACCTTCGGCATCTGCCAGTAGTGCTGCAATATCTAGCGGCATATCAGATCCTCTCATTGTTTCCCGGCGACGCGGCAGGTCGCGATGTCCTCGTCACGGTCGGCCAGCCCTGTACAGTAATTATGCATTCCCTCGAATGCCCGCTCGATTTCGCCGGCGTCAAGACCGAACTGCGCAAGAGAATATCGATGCTTGCCGAACTGGTCCTTGGGACGATCGACGAGGTATTTCCGCATTCTGCTCAGCGTCTCTTTGTCGAGCTCGAGGCCGAAATGCCGATACAGTCGCGCGATTGTGTCGACCGGTTGGCCGGTAAGGTCCTGGTAGCTGATCTCCATGCACCGCGTCTGCCGGTCCGGCAGTTGCAGAACGAGCTCGCGGGCCCGCCGCATGCCCTGCGCCCAATGTGAGATCAGCTCGCGGCCGATCTCCTCGGGTTCGTGGCGGTCGCTGAATGCGGCGCGCAGCACCAGGGTCAGGTTGGCCAGGGATGGTAATACTTCCAGCGGATCACGGTGCATGAAAATAATTCGCGCATCAGGGTAGACCTCGAGTATCGAGCGCAGGCCGAACAAGTGTGCCGGCGCTTTCAACAGCCATCGTAGATTTCTTTGTCCGCCCTGAAGATGCTGCAGAAAGCGGCGATGGTATTCGTACGAAGGGGTCAGGTCCGCCTGGTCGAGCCAGCTCTGGTAACTGGGCACGTGACACATGGTCGGGTACGCATCGCTGACGAATGCGGAGCTGGCAATAGCGATACACTCCTGCGGCAATTCCGCATTCAGTGGATGAATGACCCTGAACCCGGGTGCGAGCCAGTAAAGCTGCTGCATACGCCGTTGTGCACGCGCGATGCGCGGATCCGAGCCGTTGGCGCGGGCCCCGGGGGGCGGCGAGGGATACATAACCTCCCAGCCGGCGGGTGTACGAAAGCCCGCGTCCTCCGCCAGCAGATTATGCAGAAACGTCGTTCCGGATCTCGGCAGGCCCGTGATAAATATCGGCGCATCGATACCGGCCTCGGCGATCCCGGAATAGCGCGTGCGATCGGAATGGATGTGCAGGCGGGTCATCAACGATTGCAGAATGTCTTCGCGCATCGCTATGCGACCCGTGAGCGTCAACTCCGACTCATGCGTGTAGGCATCCAGCAGTACGCTCAAGGGCAGCAGGAAATCCGTCGTGCCGAAGTCATCGAAGCCCGACCGTCTGGTCGCATCATCCAGTAAACGAACGAGGTCAAAATTGACGGCTCCCATCCTGCTCGTGGCGAGAACCTTTCCGCAACGGTTGACGGCGCGAATCATCAAATTACCCAGGGGCGCAACCTCATTCATGATTCGACCGGCAGTTCCGGTATCGATGAATTCATTGGCTGCCCCCGACAATGAATGATTTCCGACCTGGCCGTTGCCGGAATCGTCGCACCTCGAGGCCGTGCCAGAGCAGCAATGCCGGCACGCCGAAGGACAACTCACGAACCCGTTTGACCAGCGACAGCGCGACCCCGATATGCGGCGCAATGCCGATGCTCGCGCCGAGCACGAGGTAGGCGCCTTCCTGAACGCCCAATGCGCCCGGAACGACGAATGCCGCACTGCGAATGGCCTGGCCGAGACTCTCCAGCATGAGCGCCTCCACCAGGCTGACCGGATGGCCCAGATAGCGTAACGCGAGCCACACCTCGGCGGCGCCGATGACCCAGCCGAGCAGGCGGACCAGCAACGCGATCCAGAAATCCGGGCGTCGCTCGTAGATCTCGGCGACGCGGCGGTCGAGTCTGGCCGCGTCGCTGCTGAGCGCACCACCGGTGCCGGAGCCGCTCATCTTTTCTATGCGGCGCGCAAGCTTCAGGAACATGCCGCGACGCTGTGCTACATAGAATCCGTAGACCAGCAGCGAGAATACGAACAGACCCGGCAGCAGTTGCGCCGATGTATGACCCGGTAATGCATGGCTGAGGAGCACCGCAACGCCCGCGAAGGAAAAAAGGATCAGGCTTATGACCGCCACCGTGAGATCGACGACTACGGCGGCACCGGAAATCGCAGCCGGAACGTGGGCATGACTCAGCAGCCTGGCGCGAACCAGACCGCCACCGATCAGGGCGACCGGAAGCAAGCTGTTCACGGCTTCACCGATCCAGGATATTCCGGTCAGTCTGCCAAGCCCGACGCGGTGGCGCCTGTCCAGCAGGATCTGCCATGCGTAGGTATCGACGACCAGCGGCGCCAGATGAACCAGGTTGATCCAGACGAGACCCCAGCCGACTACGGCGACGGCCGCGCTGACAGCGCCGATACCCTGGTAACCGACGACAGCAGCAAACAGCAACAGACCGGCCAGGCTGACCAGCCAGGCTGATTTCTTGAGTGTGTCGTTCCGGGTCAATGTTCCGAGACCGTGATCAACGCGGCACATCGCCGGGCTGTTCGCGGATCAATGCCTCATACCGGGCCAGCGCCCAGAGCGGAAAGTACGCGCTGTAGCCGTGATACTTGAGATAAAACACCCGCGGGAACCCTGGCGCGGTAAAGTGTTCGTCTCGCCACAACCCGTCCTCGCGCTGCCGGCGGAGCAGGAAATCCGCGCCGGCGCGCAGCTCCGGCCCGTCGGGCTCGCCCGCGGCTATCAGCGCGAGAATTGCCCACGCCGTCTGAAACGGGGTGCTTGGCTGCGCTCCTCTGTCTGCGGCGATGTAGCTGTTGTTGCTCTCGCCCCAACCGCCATCGGGGCGTTGTTGCTGTTTCAGCCAGGCGACAGCGTTTTGGATGCGGAGCGAGGCCGGCACCTTGCCGACCTTTTCCCGGCCGCTCAAAACCGACCACGTGCCATA
>JBHIDG010000266.1:0-4650 GCA_046760025.1 Woeseia sp.
CGCGGGCTCGCCAACCGCACCGGCCAGACCGAAATCAGAGGCTGCGAAGGATCCGGAATTAGACGGGGTAAGCGCATTACTGCCGGCTGTGAGGTTGTTATCGAAACCGTTGTTCGTATACAGCTTTCTCGACGCCGGCGCCGGCAGTGCGTTTGCCGCGCCACCCAATGTGACTTCATTTCCGTCAGGGCCGCCGGCCGTCCAGAAGCTCTGCGCGGCATCTTCGAACAGGCCGGTTGCGGGGTCTACCGCGACTTGCCCGTTGAAATCAACGATCCGGCCGTCGGTGATCCGGTATTTCTTCAGGTTTCCCGGCCAGTGCGCCCGCGTCTTCGGAGAAAATACCGTCAGGTACAGGTCGTTCAGGTTCTGCGTCCGGTTGAATGTATTCACCGATACGGCGGGCGAGCTGAATGATATGTTTCTGGCACTGACATCGCCGACGATGCTCAGTAAGGCGCGCGCGAGACTCTCCACGTCATCGGCCAGGAAGTACTGGCCGCCGGATCGCTCCGCGGCACTACGCAGAATCGGCAAGTCGATCGCAAATCCGATCGTATGCGTCGTGACGAACTGGTCTCCAGGCAATGCAGCATCGATGTCCTCAACCGCCAGATATTCCGTAATGTCATCGAGGCACATGCCCTGTCCGAGGGCACCGTCGCAGGACTTGCGGCTCAGCGAGGTCTGGAAGCCCGGCAGCAATGGCGCCAGTGGCTGCGCTTCGTGATCATCATTGGGTTTACCGTCCGTCAGTAACACGTTGTAATTCTTCGAGCAAACGTTCGTGGCCGGTTGTTTGTAGTTTTCAGGAGTCGCCGAATCGAGCGCCGCGGGGTCGGTCGCATGCTCGTTGATTTTCTCCCCGAAGTAGGCATCCAAGCCCCGCCAGTACAGCGCCGCCTCATACATTGTTTCCGCCAGTGGCGTGCGGCCGCCGGCGGACAGGCCGTCGATCGTCGCGAGAATGCCGGCGCGGTCGGCATCGAGATCACTGATCGCCTTGATGACCGGTCCGCCGTTTCTGTCATTGAAACGCATCAGGCCGACGTTGACGCCCGTGATCGATTTCAATACGGCTTTGGTTACCGCCCGTACGATGGCGATGCGCGAAATCGTCGCATTGGCCGGAGAAGCCTTCCAGTTCAGATAATTGCCGTCGAAGACGGTGTAGCCCAGGTTTCTCGGCGCGCTGCCCCAGGAGAGTTCTTCACCCGGGTCATTGGTGAACGGATCACGCAGATTGGTACCGCTCGCCGCCCACAGGTGCTTCGAGCGGCCGTCGCCGTGCTTGCCGGCGTCCTGCTGGCACTCCACGGGCTCGTCGTGGTACCCGGGCGCCAGGTATTGCCATCTCCTGGGGCCTTTGGATTTGCCGTCCCTGCCGCCGTCCCGGTACTGCACCATGGTATCGGAATAGCTGCCGATACCGGACATCTGATCAACGGCGATCTTGCAAAAGAATTTGTCGTCGTCTATGTACTGCTTGTTCTTGCCGTTGCACACCGGCAATACGTCGACGTCGGTCCAGTAAACCCGCTTCGGGTCGCACTTGCCGTCGTAATTTTTCGTGCTGTCGTATGGCTCGATCGTGCCTTCGTTACTTTTCATACTGCCCGATGTATCCAGGATAAACAGCATGTTCGGCTTGTTGTTCTCAGCCTGAGCGGGCGCCAGAAGCAACAGTTCGGTGTCATCCGCATTTGCGGGCGCGCTGAGGGTCAGCGCAAAGAGGAAGCCGGCACACGTCCATGTGATGTTTCGCGTCAGCGCATTCATTGTTGTTCCTTCAATTGAGCTGCCTCGCGCCGCGATCAGAGCCTGACCCAAATTGCGGTAATCGTGTTCGACTCGAGATGGTGCATCACGGTAGCAGTCTTGTCCCTCGGGTTTGTCAGCAGTGCGAGCCGCTTTTTGAGTTCAGCCAGATCCACGTCGCGATCGTTCAGGACGTACCGGGTCCTGCCGGTCGCGAACAGCGTCTGCGATTCACATTCAGCGCACTGCCTGAATGTCAATGTTCCGCCGGCATGTTGCGGCAGTCTCATGTCGCTGACGGCGACTTCATAAGCTTCGGTAACCGTCTTGAAATCGGCCACGGCCGAGAGACCCAGTGCCAATAATCCTGTTATTAGTAGAATTCGAATATGCATTTTCCTGCTCCGTATCACTGCTTGCTTCCCTCATTGTCAAAGCGTCGGCGCCTCCGGCCCGACAACGTAAAACGCCTGTGAATGAACGGCAGACGCGTCCCTGTCCGTGGTTCCTCCCGCATCGCGCCTGGATTCCGCAGTTGCAATCGCATTAAAATGATAGGCCGCGATGCCGCCGCCGACGCCGAGGCTGAATGCGCGATCGGGCACAAGTGTCGCCTCTTCGAACACGATGACCGACGTCACCGTGTCGTTCTTGTTAATGTTAGTAACCAGATTCGCATTCACAAGAGTGTTGAATCGGCCCTGCGAGAGGGCATTCTCGAGCCCGGTCTCCGCAGCCTGAAACGCGGTTTCATAATTCTGATCGTTTCTTGCCATTGCCAGTTCGGTGGTTGCCGTATTCATGCCGGAAATTGCCAGCACGGTAATGACAACCAGCAGCACGAGCCCGACGACGAGCGCGGCGCCTTCCTGTTTCCTCGAATTCATCAACGTCGTCATCATTCCCCTCTTGACACAATCCTATGTTCTGGCGTTCCGCAGCAAGACCGTCTTCGATACCTGTATGCGCCGAAAATTGTCGTTGTACGTGCCCAGGTTTACATCGCCCGGGGCGTAGCTGCTCGGATCCTGAACGCCGACTTCCGGTGACACGGATCGCACGACCATCCAGATCCTTGCCGTTATGACGCGTGCACCCGGTATGAAGCCGGCAGCCAGCGGATCGAGAACCGGATCGCCCGGGTTGACGTAGCGATCGACCGTATTGTCCTGATCGACATCGACGCCGAACTGCAACTGCATGTTCTCGACTCCCGGGGCCACTTCCTGATCGATAACCGCCGGCGCTCCGCCGATCACGCCCAGCGACTTGCGTCGCAACGTCGGTGCGCCCGGGATCAGATTCGAGCTGGCGGCAACGTAATAGCTGTTCACCAGCAGGTTGTGCGTTTCGGATGCCTCCGGATCCAGGCCTTCCGGCACCACGCCGTCCGCGAACACCTCACCCTGAATCCGCGTGCTTTGAATCTGCAGGCGGCCGGCCTGCAGAGGCGACACTGCGACGCTAGCGCGCCGTGTCGTCACGGTGTCGGAGTTGGTCTGAGCACCGCCCGTCGGTCCACAGGCCAGTCCGAAAGTGTTGTTGTCACCCTCGACCGGGTTGGTGAGGTCGAGCGCCCAGTCGGCGCCACATCCGCCGGGTGCGGGCAGTGCGAGCGGATTGGGATCGCCGGCAACGGACCGCCCCACGATGGCGCTGCCCCGGCTCTGCCTGCCCCAGTTGCTCGCCATGCGAAGGTCGGCCTCGATGGTGTCCATCGCAAACTGGGCAGTCTCCTGTACCCGGGCAATCGATTCGTTGACGACAAAGGCATGACGGCTCTGGTTGTAGACCTGCACCGCGCCGATCGTCAGGAACGAGCCGATCGCCAGGGCAACCAACAGTTCGATCAGCGTCACACCGGCACACCTCTCGGGCTCATTCGATGTCATATTGGTATTCGTCACGGCATCAAATCGGGATGACCGGGATGGTGATCGTGTAGGTCATCACCTGTCCGGGTTCGTTCCACTGCACCGTAATCTGGTAAGTTGGCGGTGCCACGCCGCCATTGAAAACAACGTTGACCACGCCGGCGGGCAGCGTATCGGCAGCCTGTTGCCGCCACAGGAAAATATCGTTGCCAGCCATCTGGACGGGCGTGCAATCGATGCCACCATCGACGCAAGCGTTATCGGCGCCGGCCCCGGCGTATGCCTCGGCTGCCCTCGGGTTGGCCCGGATACGATCGGCTATGTCACCGGCAAGCGTCACGGCATGGTGGCGAAACAGCGAAGTACGGCCGGCCTGCATGCTGTGAACGTAAAGGCCGGCGATGCCCAACATGCCCACCGACATAATAATAAGTGCGATAAGCACCTCGATCAGCGTGAATCCCTCCGTGCGCCTCGACCGGGATTCCCTGAATGTGCAGTTGTTCAATTGCATAGGTCTTGATCAAAAATGAGCAAACAGACGCGGTGACGCCCGGGGCTACGGGCATCCTCCGGCCGCATCGATTTGAGCGATGTCGCGCAAAACGACCGCCCGGCCAATCGGTGTAACCACGACAAACCTGGCTGCAGAATTGCCGCCGGCTGCGACGACATTGCCGCGATCATCGCAAATCACTGCCGTCTGGATTGCCGGTGCACCGCCGACATCACCGCGGCCGAGACCGGTTGGTGCGAATCCGAAATAGTCGGCAGCGGCGTTGATCGAAATATCGATCGCGTCAGGGATGGGCGGGTGACGCCGGAGCACGTTCTCGCCCTCTCCGGCCCGCAGAAGATCGCCATCGAGATCGACGAAGATGATCCAGCCGTCGTCGAACGTACCGCCGGTGCAGCCTGCCGCTACCTCCATCGAGTTGTTGCTTGCACAGATCGTGACATTCGACTTGGAGCGAGCTGCCTCGGAACGCGCGAGCTGGAAGCTCGAATGCAGGTCATT
>JBHIDG010000267.1:0-4629 GCA_046760025.1 Woeseia sp.
CGGCGTCATCGAGTTGGGTGAATGAGGAAGTGGAAGCATTTCAACACCTGGGCCGAGCACACCGTATCGTTTGCTTGATCGTAGACGGCGAGCCCAACGCCCCCTCCGACGGCCCAGGAAATAAGGAGTGCCTGGTCGAGGTGCTTCGTGACGGTAGCGCAAGGGAGCACCTGCCCGACACCGGCGCGTCTGAACCCGTTGTCGTCGACGTCCGTGCAGGGAAATCCAGAAAGCGAGCGGCGATGCTCGAGCTATTGGCCGCCATGGTCGGAATCGAGCTGGAGGAGCTGCGACGGAGACACAATCGCCGCCGGTGGTGGCACGGGATTCAGGCAGCAGCGCTGCTTTTGCTCCTGTCAGGCGTTGCGCTTTTCGGTTGGGGCTACTACCTGCTGCAATCAAGTGAGAAGGTGAAGCTCGAGTCGTTGGAGCTCGCGAGCAAGGCGCGCCAGCTGCTCATCGAAGGAAGACCTGACAAAGCATTGGTCACGGCCCTGAGCGCTATGCCCGTCAACCTCTCGGAGCCTGAGCGACCGATCGTGGCCGAAGCCCTGGTCTGGCTTGCCGAAGCATTTATCGAGCTGCGGCTGCACGCGATCTTGCGCGGGCACGAGAAGGAGCTTCTGTCTGTCGCGTTCAGTCCTTCAGGCGACGCTGTGGTGACGACGTCCTATGACGGTACGGCGAGATTATGGAATGCCGAGACCGGCGCACCGTCATTCGTTCTGCGCGGCCACGACGGGCCGGTGTGGTCGGCAGCATTTGATCCATCCGGAGAACGCGTCGTGACGGCGCCCCAGGACGGCAGTCCTCGAATATGGGATGTCGAAACGGGCGCCGAGGTCATCATGCTGCAAGGACATCGTGGAGGCGTCTTTAGCGCCCGCTTCAGCCCGGAGGGCACGCGTGTCGTGACCGCCTCCAAGGACGGTACGGCGCGAATCTGGAACATGCATTCGGGCGAAGTGATTAAACTGCTCCGGGGCCACAGTGACTGGGTCGTATCCGCTACTTTCGATGCGTCCGGAAGTCGCGTCGTGACTGCCTCGCAGGATCAGACGGCCCGAGTGTGGGACGCGGCAACCGGAAATGAGATCGCCGTGCTCCGGGGCCATGAGAATTGGGTCGTTGCGGCTGAATTCAATACAACCGGCGACAAAGTGGTTACTGCGTCCCGAGACAACACGGCCCGGGTCTGGGACGCGGATACGGGTGCCGAGACCGCAACGCTTAATGGTCACAGCGGCTGGGTGCTGAGCGCACACTTCAACAAATCGGACGACAAGGTGCTGACCGGTTCCAAGGACGGAAGCGCCCGCGTATGGGATGCGCCGACCGGCGAGCATCTGGCCACCTACGGCCGATATTCGGACCGCGTCATCGCGGCCTTCAGCCCGTCCGGCAGGGAAGTACTGACCGCCTCCTGGACTGGATATGCAGCCATCTGGGATTCGGAGTCGAGAATTCGCTTGGCGTTATTGCAAGGGCATAGCGATGGCATTGTCTCCGCGGCCTTCAGTCCAAACGGGAACCTGATTGTCACCGGCTCCAGAGACGGCAGCGCACGCCTGTGGATTGGCGGGGGGCGTTGGAAGCTCGTCGCGGCCCTGCGCGGCCACCGGGGCGACATGCGGTCGATCGCGTTCAGCCCGAAAGGCGACAAGCTTGTCACCGGCTCAGAAGACTTCGAACCGCGATTGTGGGACACAAACACCGGCAAGCTATCGGCGGTGTTACGCGGGCATTCGTATTTGATTAATAGCGTATCTTTCAGTCCGTCCGGCGATCGGATATTGACGGCTTCGTCCGACAAGACCGCCCGCCTTTGGGATCCTGAGACCGGCCAAACGATCAGGATCCTCAAAGGTCACGAGGGACCGGTGCTGTCTGCGGTATTCAATCCGTCCGGCGAACGTATCGCGACCACTTCGAGCGACGGCACCGCGCGGGTGTGGGATGCCGGAACGGGCCGCGAAATCGCCGTGCTCGCAGACCACCGGGGATGGGTCACGTCTGCGGCGTTCCATCCGTCCGGCGACCTGGTTGCAACCGCGTCCGAAGACTCCACCGCGATGATTTGGAGTGCGGCGACCGGTGAACGCGTCGCCGTACTTGACGGCCACGGGGCCCCGGTTGACGGTATTAGCTTTAACCCCGCGGGCGATCGCCTGCTAACGGCCTCGCGGGACAACTGCGCAGGCATTTGGGACGCCGCTAACGGATCCGTGCTCGGTGCCGTGTGTCACGACAGGCCGGTCGCCACCGCAACGTTCGGCCCCGACGGCGCCCTGATTCTGACGGCGTCTCACGACGGCACGGCTAAACTGACAGACGCTGCTAGTTTTAAGCCTCTGGCGGTGTTACGCGGTCACCAGGGCCCGCTCAGCGCAGCGGCGTTCAGCCCGTCCGGTCATCTGATTACGACGATCTCCCAAGATCAGACGGTGCGTCTCTGGAACGGGCGGAGCGGGGCGCCGTTACGAATTTTTCGGGGACACAGCGGGCCTGTTTCGACACTAGCCTTCAATCCAAGCGGACACTTTTTGGTGACCGGCGCGGACCTTCCGGACGGAGCGATTCGGGTATGGAATGTGCGCCTCATGTCGCCACGCCTTCTCATTGAGCGCGCCCGGCGAGTAGCGGGATATGTCACCGAGAAACCCAGGGTCGATCGCGACCGTGAAGGGGACCGAAACTAATGCAAGATCCCACTTGAGTGACTGTCACCGTAACAGAACGCTCGTTCGCTCAGCACGACTTGAACGCTGATGAATGTGGTAGATTCAGAGTCGAGAGCTCATAACGGCGAATTCAACTATCGCGCCTTTATCGCCCACAGCCGGGCGGATGAGCAGTGGGGAGCGTGGTTACAGAAGTCGCTGGAGGCATACAAGGCGCCACGACGGCTGGTGGGTCGAGAGGGCCGTGAAGGCGCCGTTCCGAGACGGCTCGTGCCCATATACAGGGATGACAATGAAATATCGTCATCTAAGGATCTGGGCGCAACCCGGCGCAACCTGCTCGAGCAATCCAGGTACTTACTGGTCGTTTGCTCGCCGAGCGCTGCGACTTCTAAATGGGTCAATGAGGAAATTCTCCAATTCAAGCGCTTTGGATACGAAAACCGGATCCTTTGCCTAATCGTTGACGGCGAGCCCAATGCCTCCGACAAGCCTGGGCTCGAGGATTCCGAGTGTTTCTGCGAAGCGCTTCGCCACAAGATCGGTGGCGACGGCGAGCTAGCCGACCAGCGGGCCGAACCGATCGCCGCCGACATCCGACCCGGAAAGGACGGTAAGAACGGTTCACGGCTCAAGCTTGTGGCCGGCCTGCTGGGAGTCAGCTTCGACGACCTGCGTCAGCGTGATTTGCGCCGCCGTCGCTGGCGCTGGATACAGGCTACGGCATTCGTTCTGATTATGGTGGCCTTGTCGGTGCTCGCCGGCATCGAAGCAAACCGACTGGCTCTCGAAAAGGCCAAGCAGAGAGCAGAGTTTGCCGCCGAAGAAGCCCGAAGGCTGCTTCGTGCGAGCGACGTCGAAGGATCGATCCGAACGGCACTCGACGGCTTGCCGTCGGATCGATCGGAGATCGACCCGGCGGTGTTTGAAAGCCTGGTATGGACCCTCGAGAATGCCGTGCGTCAGCTTCCGCTGGAGGCCGTTCTTCGCGGTCATCGCGGTGAGGTCCTGTTCGCAAGGTTCAGCCCTGACGGTAGGCGCATACTGACCGCGGCTCGCGACTGGACCGCCAGAATCTGGGACGTCGACAAAGGCACCGAAATCGCATCTCACTCGGTCATTAATCTGCTGAGCACCGCCTTCAGCCCCAAGGGCGACCGAGTCATCACGTCGCAGTCCGATAAAACCACCCGGATTTGGGACTCCGAGACCGGGAAAGATGTCCTGGTCCTCGACGCACAGGAAAGCCGAACCACATACGCAGTGTTCGATTCCACGGGGAATAAGGTGTTGACTGGCCTCGATGACGGCACGCTGCGGGTATGGAATGCAAAGACCGGTAAAGAAATCGCGACGCTTCTTGGACACACCAAGAGCGTAACGTTTGCCGCTTTCATTCAGTCGGATGACAAGATTCTTACCGCAAGCCTTGACGGGACGGTTCGACTGTGGGAGACGAGCACCGGCAACCCGATTTCGGTGATTCACAAACAGCAGGCCGCGATATGGTCGGCGGCGATGAATCCGGCGGGTGAGCGCCTGGTAGCAGGGTCACTCGGAGGCAGAGCCCACATCCTCGAGGTCAATACGGGCAGCGCGGTGGCTGTCCTCGGCGAAGAGAAAAGAAAGTTTATGGCGGTGCGCGTCGATCCTCGAGGAAAGACCATCGCCACGGCTTCCGGTTCCTCGAGCGGTAGCGATTACCAATCAGCGCAACTCTGGGACGCCGAGACGGGAAAGCAGCTTAAGACTCTACGTGGTCATAATCACACAGTCTTGTCTGTGGCGTTTAGCCCATCAGGGACTACGGTAATAACGGGGTCTAAAGACGCCACCGCAAGAATATGGAACGTACGCACCGGAACAGAGCTCGCGGTGTTGCGCGGTCACAGCGGAGACGTTTTCCAGGTCGCGTTTAGCCCGTCTGGCGACCGAATCGCGACTGCCT
>JBHIDG010000268.1:0-4616 GCA_046760025.1 Woeseia sp.
ATGTAGTCCGCCCAGTTATAGACATTGACGACCTTTTCGGCGCTGGCCGTCCCGGCAGTGCGGTCCGTAGTGCAGGACACAAGCAACGCCGGCAAGATCGCCGCCCATGCCAGGGAACACGCCGGCTTGGCCATTTTTTGTCTGCTCCACTTGCCGACAACAGGGTGCGGTGATTATAAGTCGTCCAGACCGCGTTTCAGCAAGCCGCGCGCGATGATGAGGCGCTGAATTTCGCTGGTTCCCTCCCAGATCCGATCGACCCGGAGCTCTCGAAAGAACCGTTCTGCGACGTTTACGCGCATGTAGCCACGACCTCCGAATATTTGAACGGCGCGGTCCGCGACGCGATTCGCCATCTCGGATACGTAGAGTTTCACCATCGAACAGCGGTTATGCAGTCTCTTGAGATCTTCTCCCCTATCATGTGCCGCGGCCGCTTCGAAAGTCATCAAGCGTGCCGCCCACAACTCTGTCGCGCTGTCAGCCAGCATGAACTGAATTGCCTGCTTCTCACTTAATGGCATTCCGCCGACGGTGCGCCCCTGCGTAAACTCCATTGCGTCCTCGATCAGCCGGGCAGCGGCGCCACAACAACGTGCTCCGATCATGAGTCTTTCGTGCCGAAACCAGCTTTTCGTATAGGCCATGCGATCGCCGGACGTACCGACGCGTCTTTTCGCAGGTACCCTGACATCGGTGAATCGATAGGTCGGGTGGTGGGCCGCGTAAGTGTGACTAAACAGGGGTGTCGCGACAATCTCAATCCCGGCGGTACCCTGGTCTACCAGAAACAGCGCGTCGTCCTGCTCGTCGGGCAGCTGCGCCTGAAACCAGAAGAAATCGGCGAGGTTCCCGCTGGTCACATACCACTTCTCGCCGTTCAGCAGGTAGTCGTCGCCCGATCTCAGAGCTGTCGCCTGAATTCCCGACACATCGGAACCGGGACCCGATTCGGTTATCGCGTAACAGTCCTTTTTCTCCCCTCGCATCATCGGCAACACATAGGCTTCGATCTGCTCTTCGCTACATGCCTCGAACATCCAGCTCTGCGGCTCCGAGAAGCACCATGACAGAGCGTTCGTAACCCGACCCAGCTGCTCCCAGATCGCTACCTGTTCGACCATCGGCAACTCGAGTCCGCCGTATGCCTTGGGTACGTCGATGGCACTGAATCCCAGTTCGATGGCATGCTGTTTTTGTTTTTCAACGATATTCGGCGATAACTCACCGTCATTCAGTTCGGCCTCGACCTCGTATGGCTGCAGATACTCGTCCGCGTATCGGCGTGCTTTCTGTTGCCAGTCCCGTGCGCACTTACTCAGCTCGATATGCACGTCTTATCCTTTGCCCATTGGCTTAAAAGTGATTCGGAAATACTGACTGCAAATAACCCCTGACCGATTCCAGCGCCGCGTGTCGGTCCCAACTCTTCGGATTGATCAAACAGGACAACCATAGTCCGTTAGTCAGAGACGACAGAACCTCCGCAATGCTTGCAGCACTCGCATTCCTGTACCTGCCTTCGGCGATTATTTGCTCGCATAAACTCTCCAGTACCTCATCGTAACCGCGATCGTATTCATTGCACATCTTGCGATAGGTCGGCATTGCTTTTACTTCACCCCAAAAGCCGAACCAGACAGCGAGTTTTCTCGGGTCACATACCGACGGCCGCAGATCGAGTTCCATCAAAGCGAATAACTTGTCGGCCGCTCCCGGACCCGCCTTTTTCAGCGTTTTTTCGAACAGAGTCCTGTATTCCTCGGCCAGGTATCGAAGCGTCTCGTTGAAGAGGTTGTCCTTGCTCTTGAAATGCAGATTGACGATCCCCTGTGACAAGCCGGCGGCCTGCGCGACATCGCCGAGCGTGGTACTGCCGATACCCCGTTTGGAGATGCACCTGATCGTCGCTTCGATCAGCTGTTGACGACGTGCCTCCTTCGACGCAGTTCGGCTGGATTTCACCGCGGCAACCGCCATATGCTGTTCCATCGTCCTCCGTCTAAGCGTCACATTGTGCCAGAAAATGAATGACTATTCATTCATTTATCTGGACTTCAGACCCCTCTTCGTGAGATCCTATGCGAGTGCCAGACAATAGGGAGGTTGTATGCGCAGCCTGAAGAAATCCAACGCGCATTTTCGAAAAGCCCTGACCCGCCTGCCGCTGGGCGTCTCGTCGAATTACCGCTACTGGGGCGAGGAAAAAACGATCTACGTCAAGCGCGCCAAGGGCGGGCGATTCTGGGACATCGACGGCAACGAATACATCGACTACCGGCTGGGTTACGGGCCGGCCATACTGGGCTATGCCGATCCCCGGGTTGACCACGCTGCCGTGTCCGGCATGGATATCGGTGGTGTGTTCGCACTGGCAACGGAACTCGAATACGAAGTGGCGGAGCGAATCGGCAAAATGGTGCCGGCAGCGGAACTTGTCAGGTTTTCAAATTCGGGCACGGAGGCTGTCATGGCAGCGCTCCGAGTGGCGCGAGCGTTCTCCGGCAAAGACGGTCACATCATCCTCGAGGGTGGATACCACGGTCTGTTCAATGAAGTACTCTGGTACGCGAATATCGAGGAATGGAAACCGCAAGACGGCAAACCCGAGGTCCTTCCTCTGGGAGAAGGGGTACCACAGATCCTGAAGCCGCTGTTTCACGCGGTACCGCTCAATGACGCGAACGCGCTTGAAGACGTTCTGAAAAAACATGGCGATGACATCGGCGCATTCCTTATCGAACCCATCATGGGTAACTGTTGCGGACTGACGGCGACCAATCAGTACATGCAGGACGTCCGGGCACTTTGTGACAAATACGACGTCGTGTTGATCATCGACGAAGTCAAAACCGGTTTTCGCGTCGCGAAAGGCGGCGTTCAGGAGCTAATGGGCGTCGAGGCCGATCTGTGCACGTTTGCCAAGGCGATGGGAAATGGTTACCCGGTCGCGGTGCTTGCCGGACGTGCAGAAATCATGAGAAAAATCGGTGACGGAGTGTTGCACGGCGGCACTTTTACGGCTCATTCGGTCTCACTCTCGGCTACCAAGAAGACCCTCGAAATCCTGGACGAAACAGACGCGCTCGCGAACATCGAAAAATACGGTCTCAGTCTGCAAGAAGGGTTTGGCGAAATTCTAAGTTCGCGCAATATCCCTCACAGCTTCATCGGTCATCCGTCGATGATGGGCCTGTTTTTCCATGACGTCGCACCAACGAATTTTCGTGACTGGATAAATACCAACTACGAATTCTACGACGCCACGGCACCTGAGCTGCATGAACTGGGTATCCTCGTTGAACCGGATTCCAGGGAGCCGTGGTTCATGTGCGAGGCACACGATAAGACATGCCTGGAGGAAACGCTTGATAAATTCGAGCGTGCCGTCGACGTTACGCTCAACAAGTTGCCGTCCGAACGGCAGCGAGCCGTGACTGCCTACAAGTAGCGCAGCGACATGGAGAACGCCTGCCCATGAAAATCTATGACGCCATCGTCATCGGCGCGGGTCATAACGGCCTGACAAACGCCGCGTTTCTGGCCAAAGCGGGCCTCGATGTTCTCTGTCTAGAAAAGAACGATTACATCGGCGGTGCCACCGTGAGCCGCAATCTGTACAAGGATTGGATCTACTCGAACTGTTCCTACGTATGCAGCCTGTTGCGGCCGGAAATCTTCCGCGCTCTGGAGTTGTCGCGACATGGCCTTCAAGTAACGCCTTACGGCGGCGGCACGGTGTTCATGGAAAACGGCGATTATCTGGGCAGTTACGCGGATCCCGAAGTGCACCACCGCGAATACGCGCGATTCTCGAAGAAAGATGCGGATGCTTACGAACGCTATGCCGCGGACACGATGCGCCAGTGCCGCCTTATCCGAGATTTCCTGCTGCGCACGCCGGCAGATCCGACCTCGTTCAAACCGAAGGACCTGATGAGCCTCGCCCACCTGGGCCGCAAGTTTCTCGAGATGGGAGAAGCGAGGATGTACGATACGATCCGCTTCTGGACGATGAGTGTCGCCGAATACCTCGACGAGTATTTCGAAACAGACGTCATCAAGGCTGCGCTGTCCGGCAGCGGGATCATCGGCACAGCCCTGGGCATCCATTCGCCCGGCACGGCGTACGTACTGCTGCACCATTACATGGGTGAGGTCGACGGTAACATGGGCGCCTGGGGTTATGCCCGCGGCGGCATGGGCGCGGTGGCCGCAGCGATTGCCGGTGCGTTCCAATCGTACGGCGGCGAACTGCGCAGGGACGCCGGTGTGGAGCAGATCCTGGTCAACAACGGCAGGGTCAAGGGTGTTGCGCTATCCAGCGGCGAAGAGATCGATGCGCGAATCGTGGTCTCCGGCATGGACGTCAAGCGCACATTCTTGAAATGCATGGACAAGAACGACCTGCCCGCTGATTTCCATCAGCGCATCGAGAATTTCAAGATTCGAGGGTCGTCCGGGAAGCTCAATATCGCGCTGGACGGCATGCCGACCTTCCCTGCCCTGCCGAAGCACAGCCCGCTCCTGGACGGCGACATGCACTTCATCGACTCGATGGAGCGCATGGAGAGGGCATACGACGACTGGAAAGCCGGTACCTGGTCAAAGGACCC
>JBHIDG010000269.1:0-4606 GCA_046760025.1 Woeseia sp.
GGCAGATTGACGAACCATACGTCTTCGGGCTGTAGCGTTTCGCGAGGTATCCGCTTGAGGAACTCCCTCACGGTGAAGCACATCACCCCGAGATGCATCGGAATGTCGCGTCCTTGCGCGATCAGTTCGCCATTCGCGTCAGTCAGTGCCGAGGACAGGTCCCCTGCCTCTCGCAGGAGCGGCGAGCGAGCCGATCTCATCACGACGAGCGACATTTCCTCCGCTGCCGCCGTGAGCGCATTTCGGACGACCTCCAAGGTTACCGGATCGTTGCCGCCATTCATTGGTGGCCCACCGTCATGGTGAGATTGCCCTGTGTATCGGCCACGAGCATTGCTCCTGGAGGAACCACAATCGTCGACCATTCGTCGGCGACGATCGCGGGACCTGAAAGGTGCTCGTTCGGCTCCAATCCGTCACGCCATCGCCTAGGGGTCTGTGTCGGCGCTTCAGGCGAGAACCAGCACGAAATCGAGTCCTCGGCGAACGATGCCCCGCTGCTGCCGCACTCGAGCTCTGCTCCCACTACGCCCGTCGGTACGGAGATCCGCACCCTGATCGCTTCTATCTCCCATGGCTCGTCACTCGCAAAACCATATAGCTTTCGATGCTCATCCCGGAAGTCGCTGGCGATCACGCCCGAGGCCGCAGGCGCACTGTACGGCACCTCAACCGAGTAGCTCTGGCCGATGAAGCGCACAAGAGCAATGTCCTCGATCTTCATCCGGTTCTTGGCCCGTTCAGAGAGGCGTAAATCTGTCATAATGTTGGCAATGAGTTCCTCCCTTGCGGACGCGACCCGGGCGGCATCCCACCTGCCGCTTTGCATACGAATCGTCCGTTGCTGCGTATAGCTGGGCGTGGCTACCGCGCAACCAAGCGCTGAGAAGACGCTGGACGCTGCTGGCACGATAACTTTTCTGATGCCGAACTCACGCGCCAGCGTCGCAGCATGCATCGGGCCGGCGCCGCCGTACGCGACAAGCGCGCATCGCCGACCGTCGACGCCTCTCTCGACGGTGATGTTTCTCAACGCCCGAACCATTTTGGCGTTGGCTATACGGAGGATTCCGAGGGCCGTTTCGACAAGCCCGAGACCCATGCGTGACGCAATCCGGCCTACCGCCTCCGCGGCCAGCGAGCGGTCCATTCGAATGCCGTCGGCCAGCGCGTGACGAGTGTCGAGATAACCGAGCACCACATTCGCATCGGTCACGGTCGGCTCCGTGCCTCCGCGCCCGTAGCAGACCGGCCCCGGATCCGCGCCAGCGCTTTGCGGGCCGACCTTGAGCACCCCACGGTCGAGCCGCGCGATGGATCCGCCCCCGGCGCCAATCGATTCAACTGCAATCATTGGCTGACGAAACTGGCGGCCTGCCAACGACACCCCGAACCGCAGCTCCGGGAGGCCTCGGCTGATTAAGCAGACATCGGTTGAAGTTCCTCCCATATCGAATGCAATGACATGGTCGAGTCCCGACCTCGCAGCGACTTGGCAAGCGGCTGCGACGCCGGCAGCGGGGCCGGACAGGGCGATGATGAGAGGTCTCTCGCACGCCACCGCGGCGGATGCCATGCCCCCGGCGGAGTGAAAGAGGTGAAGGGCCGTGCCGGAAGGAATCGTCGCTCGCAACCGGTTTAGATAGTCGGCCACAAGCGGCATAACGCTCGCGTTCAGTACCGTGGCGCTCGTCCGTTCAAACTCGCGCTCCTCTGGATTGATACGATGCGAAAGCGAAACGTACGGCACAATCCGCCTCAGTAACGGTTCCAAGAGGAGTTCGTGCGTTGGATTGGCGTATGCATGCAAGAGCGAAACGGCAACGGATCGGATGCCACTCGCTGCTATTTTCTCAAGTAGCCCATGAACACTTTCTTCCTCAAGCGGCGTTAGCACCTCGCCAGTCGGCCCTATGCGCTCGTGCACCTCGAAACGCCGCTCATCCGGAACGAGACATGGTGGCTTGGGGGGAGCATCCAGCCGATAGAGATGGAGGCGATTCTGGCGACCGATCGCAATGACATCACTGAAGCCTTCAGTGGCAATCAATGCGACATCGGACAAGCGGTTCTCGATGATGGCGTTCGTCACCATGGTGGTGCCGTGCACGAGCGCCGCCACCTCGTCCCATCGGAGATCAACCGCGGCAAGCGCTACATGGAGGCTGGCCAAAGCGTCTTGTGCTTGGCTTAGTACTTTGGCCTTGCGCACGGATCGCGAAACCAAGTGTACGGCCACAATGTCTGTGAACGTACCCCCGATATCGATACCCACGTGCCAGCTGGGCCGGCCCATCAGCGATCTTCGCCTAATGCGCTCGGCGCCGCCTCATGAGATGGGTGCGTCCGCCGGCTGCGCAGTAGCTTCGCGATGCTTTCGGATGCTGTTCGCAAGCCCGCAACCAGATTTTGCCGAGGGAAGTTGCTCAGCCGAGGCTGGAGCCCAACCAGGCCGACACTGTAGAACGTTCCTATTCCCTCCGTCTGGATGGGCGCGGCGATACTCATTACGCTCGGATCGAGCTCATCGATGCACAACGCATGGCCCGCCCTCCGGATCTCAGCGTACTGCCGTTTCAGTTCCTCGGAATCTACGCAGGTGCTTGGCGTGTACTTTGCCAGCGGCTTGGCAATCTGATGCATTTGCAGTTTTGGTTCATGGAACAATATTTCGGTCATCGCAACTTTAGTCTCAGTGCTTCTCCTGTGGCAAGATCTCCGGGAATGCCTCCCGACGCGCGATGTGCGGTAACACGTAATGCGCCCGATGAGCCACCGGAACCGTGCAGGTGGTGCCGCAAGCTCGAATCCACCTTGCCCAGAAGGGCGGTTTCATATATTTGAACTTAATGCCGGTATCAGCAACTCGAAGGTCGATCTTTCAGTCCGCGCGCCTGCCGGCGCATTCGCTCTGGCAGAGCCAGACGCTGCGCTTAGCCATTTAACAGCCGGTCTAGTACATTATTGGCGGCGGATAGATCCTCAAAAAAACCGGATGGATTGCATGCAGCGGCCGATAATTTCGCCCCCACTTATTGCCCTCGACCCGCGACGACTCTCGGAAGCACTCGAGGCCGAGGGCAAACTACTGCGTGTCCAGCGAGAAGTAGATCCCCGTTTTGAGCTCAGTGCCGTCATTCGTGCGATCCAGAAGGGTCCGAATCTGCCGGTGCTATTCGAGACAGTGAAGGGCAGTGGCTTTCCTGTGCTCAGCAATGTGTTGGGAAGCTATGGCCTTGTGGCTGCTATGGTCGGTGCCGAGCCCACGACACTAGCACAACGGTGGGCGACCCTGCTTGACCGCAGCGCCGCCGAAATTACCGAAAAATTCATTGATGAACCAGGTGACGTCGAGGAGATAAGTCTTCTCGATCTTCCGCAAATTGTGTTTTCTGAGAAGGACGGCGGCCCGTATATCACGGCCGGAATCATCGCCGTGAAAGACCCGGAGACAGGGATTCAAAACCTCTCATATCATCGATCTCAGATCATCTCCGCCGACGAGCTCCGCTGCCGACTTAGCACGTCGGGTGATGTTTTCCGCATCCAACAGGCCGCCGAGAAGCGCGGACAGAACCTTCCTGTCGTGATGCTCATCGGCGTGCCACCTGCCGTTATGCTTGCTGGCTCAACCTCCTACGGCCCCGACATCAACGAGCTGGATATTGCTGGGCGCTTGGCCGGAGGCCGCTTTGCCCTGCGCCGAATCAACAGCGCCAATGTTGACGTGCCGATAGCGACACATTTCGTTATCGAGGGGGAGATCCTTGCTGGCGTGCGTCGGCCGGAGGGTCCGTATGGGGACTGGCTCGAATACTACGTCCCCGTTACTGACAATCACGTTCTCAAGGTGAACCGGATCCTGGCTCGCAGAGACGCGATCTACTACGCCATCTTCCCCGCCTCGACGGAAGAGATCACCACGAGCGGCGTACCCATCAGCGGCGGCATTTACCGGGCAATTCGCGCGTGGGTCCCGACCGTTCGAGACGTGTGTTGCTATCCAGCCATGCAGTTCTGCGTTGTGCAGATGGAAAAGCAATTCGAAGGACAACCAAGAAAGGCAATGCTGGCCGCATTCGGGGCCGAGTTGGTACGCACCCTCTATTGCGTCGTAGTCGACGAGGACGTCAATATCCACGATCCGGCCGATGTGATCTGGGCCATCTCGACCCGCTGCCGCCCGGACAGGGACATCTTCCAGATCCCGGACGTCCCCTCAGCAGCTCGCGATGCCCATCAAAGTTACTGGGGACGGCTCGGCATGGATGCAACAAAACCTCTCGAATGGTCCGACGAGTTCGAACGCATGGTCACTCCAGGAAGTTCAACGATCAGGCTCAAAGATTATCTCGGCTAGCCCTCGAGTGAGTACGAGATGGCCGGGATTCGAGGGTTCTGCCCGCTTCACACCTCAACCGAGGGAAATGTCGACTCTCGGTGGTTGCGGGCCCCCGCAACCACCTTTACCGAACCGGCATGAGCGCCAACCCTCGAGCTTTCCGCCCCGGCGGAAAGCTGGATCATTTTGGGGATTGCGCCCGCCGGCTCGATCGCATGACCTCCCGCGATGGGACGCAACCCGGGCCGCCATCGGCGACCCGGG
>JBHIDG010000270.1:0-4561 GCA_046760025.1 Woeseia sp.
ACCAACAGGCAGTATCGGCGGAAAAGCCATGCCGGAAGCATAGTTCGGCTTTTGGGCCTTGCGCTCCCTCTCATTGCGGAGCCCGCAGTTGTGCCTGGCATTCGCGCCAGGACCCGCAGCCGAGTCGGCGATCCGTGGATATCGACAAAGGGCAGGCAGGATATTTTCGTAACATTGATGTTTCGATGATTCGTACGCTGGTTCTATCGGAGCCTGGCACACCATCCGCTTATTTTGCCGCCCAGTTTCTGGGCGGCTTTTTTTGATTAACAAGTGAATTTGGCCAAACGGCAATGGTGCGCAGCTATAGTCATCTCGCGCTGCATCTTTTGATTCCTGCCGCGATTACGGCAACCTTTTTTTCGGGAAAAATTCTTCGCTTCGTGGATCACTCTGACCATGACTCCGTTGATCGACATCGATCACCTTCCGGCCGACCCGGTGTATGATCCCGACCGCTACAGCAGCGGATTTCACCCGAAGCATAAGTATCCGGCGATGGCGGCTTACGGGCTTTTGCTTGTTTGGCCGAGGCTGCGACGCGTCGCGATCGGACTGTTGACGCGTGGGGGCATGGATGGTCTGGCTAGCGTAGGGCTTCGATATGAACATCTATAGATGTGTACTGCCGGTATTGCTGTTAACGGGCTGCGCCGGCGGGTCGCCGACCGTGCCGTATCCTGCGTTTGTCCAGGCCGACGAATTGCCGGATGTATTTATCGCGGGTCTGCCGGGTATCAGGGCAAAGCAGTTCGCCGGCAATCCCGCCTCGCGGCGATCGAGCAACCGGCTCTTACTGCCGGCGGATTGGAACGGAACGTCCGGCGCGTCGCCGGGAAGGTCGGTCGAGATGTTCGTAGTCGCCGGTGAAGTTACGCTCGGCGGCATTGTCCTGAGAGCGGGCAGCTATGCCTATATTCCGCCAGGGTATACGGGTTCCAACATCCGCACCAGGCTCGGCGCAGTCGTGCTTTACTTTCTGGATGAGCCGAATTCGGCGGCAGTCATACAAACGCCGCTGATCCTGGACAGTGGTGTGGTCGACTGGCAACCGGTTTCCGACAATCCCGAGGATGCCGGGCTATCGGCAAAAGAACTCCGAATGGATCCGGGCAGTGGCGCACGGACCTGGCTACTGAAAGTCGACCCTACCGCGACACGGCGTTGGTACAGATCTTCGGCCGTCGAAGAGGGATACCTTCTGTCAGGAGACTATCGACACAGCGAATGCGTCAATGGTGAGGTGGTCACCGACGACTACAGCCCGGGCGGGTATTTTCACAGGCCCCCTGGCGCGGTCAACGGCGGACCCGAAGCTTCAGCCGTGACTGCAGCAGTCTGGTTGTTGCGACGAATGCGGAAAGGCGCTGTCGAGTATGTTTCGGCTTGTGTGTCTACTTGATGACTTTCGTAATTCCGCGACCGAGTTTCATGATTTTGAGCAAAGTCGACGTCGGGATTTCCTGAACCTGTTCGTACCAGTCGCTCGTTGTCTCGAAGAACTCCAGCATGTTCTTGATTCGTTTCTTGGTCACGTCGCCAGTCTGTGCCTCCTGTTTTACTTCAGTCGCGCATTTCCTGAGCATTGAAAGCGTTGGGTTGAGTTCCCGTTGTTTGCGCTGCTCGATGATTACGCGAAACAGCTCCCAGACGTCGCTCAGGGATTCGAAATAATCTCGCCGATCACCCAGGACATGGGTCATCTTGACGAGTCCGTAGCTCTGCAGTTCGCGAATGCTGGTGCTGACATTCGACCTTGCCACGGAGAGTAAATCGACGATTTCGTCCGCGCGCAGCGGCTTCGGCGACAAATACAGCAGTGCATGGATCTGTGCCACCGTTCGGGTGGTGCCCCACCGAGTACCCATCTCGCCCCAGTGCAAAACGTATTTTTGTACGGCCGGTGACAGGTTCATTCGTTTCACTCATTTCTGTCGAAACTGAAATTTAGAAACTTAATTGCGCCCGGTCAAGGCTTCGTGCAAATCAACGCGGCGCGGCGCGGCGCGGGCCACCCCTCAACGGTCAGAGTCGGATCGGCGGGGTCGAGGGCCTCGGCCAGCGACTCGAAGCGCATCCAGTCGGTGGATCTCTGCTCCTCAATTGTCGTCCGGGACACGTCGACCAGCCGGACGTGATCGAAACCGGCATCCTGCAACCACGACTCAAGTAGTGGCCGCGTCGGCAGATGCCAGACGTTTCGCATGCGCGCGTATCGATTCTCCGGAGTTCGGACGATGGCCTCGTCACCCGGCAGGACCAGAGTTTCGAGAACGAGTTCACCGCCCGGCCTGAGTGTAGACTCGAGTTCGAGCAGATGCGCTTCGGGCGATCTCTGGTGGTAGAGCACGCCCATCGAGAAGACTGTATCGAATACGCCCGCCCCGGATGGCAGCTCATCAAGCCGCAGCGGCAATACATGAACCGGTTCGGCCTGCATGAAGCGACGGATGGCCAGAAACTGGATGACATAGAGCACAGCCGGATCGATGCCGAGAACGAGCTTCGCACTCATGCCGCGCATTCGCATGGCGTAGTAGCCGTTTCCACAACCAACGTCGAGTATGGCACGACCGTCGAGCGGGGCGACCGCGCCTTTGATTCGGTCCCACTTCAGGTCACAGCGCCACTCCGCATCGATGTGCACGCCGCAGATATCAAAGGGACCCTTGCGCCATGGCGAGAGGCGTAACAGAGCATCGCGTATCCGGTCCGGGGAGAATGTGCCGCTGGCCGGCACCGTCACGGCCGGCGCGTTCAGATTCGCCGGCAGCTTCCCGTTAGTGGGCAAGTCGGACAATACGGCCTGCCATTCGCGTAGCTTGCCGTGTGCCGACTCCGAGAACTTCTCTTCGATAAGTCCTTTCAGGGTATCGCGCCAGTCGGACAGGCCGATGCCGACCAAGTCATCGAAGAGAGACTCATAGTTCAGCATCGCCTACTTGATGGCAAGCAGCGACACGAAATTGAAATAACGCAGCCAGACACCAACGTGGCTAAACCCGGCGTTGGACAATCGCAGACCGTGCGTCGCCAGGCTCTCGGGAACCAGCACATTCTCGATCGCGGCCCGTTTGCGGCCGATCTCGGAATGGCTGTATGCGTTGCGCAATTTTTGTTCGTGGTGCAAGTCGACGAGCAGCCGTTCGATCTCACTATCGTCGTCCACGACTTTCTCGGACAGCACGAACACACCACCGTCATTTGTTCCCGCATAGATCCTGTCGATCATCCTGTCGCGATCGGCAACCGGAAGGAAGTGAAGCGTATAGTTCATCACGATCATTGAGGCGTTCTCGATTTCGGCGTCGCGGACGTCGCCGGCGACCACCTCGACAGGCACCGAACCGTCGTCATCGGCGATGATCTTGCGACATCGCCGGATCATCGCGGGCGCGCTGTCAATCGCCTGAATGCGGCAGCCCGGCTCGGTGATGTTCCTTCTCATCGCGAGTGTGGCGGCACCTAGTGAGCAACCGAGATCGAAGCACTGCGTCTGTGCCCGCACGAATCGCCGGGCCAGTGAGCTAATGGTCAGGATCGATGCCGCATATCCCGGAATCGAGCGCCTGAGCATGTCGGGAAAGACCTCGGCCACGGCCTCGTCAAATTCGAAAGGTTCCTGGCCTGCATCCTCAGATGCGAAAACCCTGTCTTCGGTCATGCAAACGTCTCGCGGCCTGGGGGCAGGCATTGTAGACGCGATTGTCGGGGCCTGCACCTTGACTCGCGGCATATCCGCCAATTGGGTGAAGTTAGCAGAAGTTGTCAGCATATCGCTGCAACTTATCTGATTTTGTCGTCTTCGGCCATTGTGGGACAATCGCCACGTGCAGAGCGAATTCCACAAAAAGCTGAATTTGGAACTCGGTATTCCGGACACCTACGGCGGACAACGCAAGCTGCCATATTATGAAGAGGCATCGGACCTTATCGATGTCGGTCCAAACCTGGTTGGCCGGATGCAACAGCTGACGCCCGAGGCGGCGGCGAAATGGCAACAGATGGTAGAAGCGGCATTCGGCTTCGGCGTCCGGCTGCTGATCGTGTCGGGTTTTCGAACCTTCGAGTATCAGGCGGAGCTGATCCGCCGGAAGATTCAGGCGGGTCAGGCGATCGAAGATATTCTCAAGGTAAATGCCGCGCCCGGCTACAGCCAGCATCACGCCGGGACCGCCGTCGATATTGCGACCCCGGGGAGCCGCCCACTGACCGAGGAATTCGAGACATCGGAAGCGTTCAGTTGGCTTACCGAGCACGCGGCGACGTATGGATTTTCGATGACCTACCCTCGCAATAACGCCCTCGGATTCATTTACGAACCCTGGCACTGGGCGCTGTAGCACGAAGATTGCACGAGGGCCCGGTCTAGCGCCGGATCTGGGGTCACCTTCGGGCTGGTCCCCCACCAGAATTCAGTTGTTTATGTGTTGACAGTCACGTGGGACGATTAGACAATAGCCGGCTTGTGTCCGCGGAGGGGTACTCAAGCGGTCAACGAGGGCAGACTGTAAATCTGCTGGCTATGCCTACGTAGGTTCGAATCCTACCCCCTCCACCA
>JBHIDG010000271.1:0-4549 GCA_046760025.1 Woeseia sp.
TGAACTACGCCCGACTCGACTTGGAGGGACAACGCGCCGGCGCATTGCGCACAAAACTGGTGGCTGACGTTGAAGCCCATGTAGGCGTACACGTGATGCGGGATGCCACATGTAACGGCTTGTACGCCGACAACTGGCTGGCAGTCATCCGGGGCCGGCGTCTGTACAAGATTCGGGCCAGCGAGACCATTCTGTGTGTCGGTGCATTGGAGCAACACGCGGTGTTTCGCAACAATGACCTGCCGGGCGTCATGATGAGCACGGCCGCGCAACGGCTCATGCACATGTACGGCGTGCGACCAGGCAAGATCGCTGTCGTCCTCGCCGGTAACAACGACGCTTACGGCGTCGCGCTCGACCTTCTGGATGCCGGCGTCGAGGTGAAGCTCATCGTCGAGCTTCGTAGGAATCGCCGCTACGATGAAATAGCGCGCGCCGTCGCGGCGCGCAATATTGCTGTGAAAACCGGGCATGCCGTGTACGAGGCAATCCCCGGGCGCGGCAACAAGCACCTGGGCGGCGTTGACGTTCGTAAAGTCGTAACAGCCGGTGTCTGCGATAAGCAGGGGCAGATCGTGGATTGCGACCTTTTATGCATGGCCGTGGGCTACACGCCGACCTATCAACTCGCCTGTCAGGCCGGCGCGAAGCTTGCTTATAACGACAACACTTCGTGTTTCACGCTGACGGATCTGCCGGCTTCCTGCCGGCTTGCCGGCGCCCTGACTGGTGCCTGGGACATTGACCACGTCATGGCAGAAGCGCGGCGGGCGGGCGCACTTGCGGCCAAGGCCGTGGGCCGCACAGATCAGCCGATTCCCGAAGCAAACACAGGCAAGGATACCGATGGCACGAATTATCCCTGGCCGATATTCGCGCACCCAGCCGGCAAGGAATTCGTGGATTTCGATGAAGACCTGCAAATTGCCGATATCGTCAACGCCGTGCACGACGGTTACGAGCACGTGGAACTCGTGAAACGCTATTCCACCTGTGGCATGGGGCCATCGCAAGGCCGGCAATCGGCGCTCGCAGCCGCAAGGCTGGTCGCGAAGACGACCAATAAAACCGTCACCCAAACCGGCGTTACGACTGCACGGCCGCCTTTCGCGGCCGAACTGCTAGGGCACAGTGCCGGGCGCGGCTTCTACCCCGCGCGCCGGAGCAACATGCACTATCGCCACCTGGAGGGAGGCGCACAGTTGCTGCATGCCGCGGCCTGGTACCGGCCGGCGTATTACGGCCCCGGCAGCGAGAGAGCTGCCATGATTGCGGCAGAAGTCGAAAACGTTCGAAACAACGTCGGCCTGGTCGATGTGTCCACGCTCGGCGGAATCGATGTCCGGGGCACGGATGCCGGCGAATTTCTGAACAGAATCTATACCTTCAACTTCGCGGCCCAGCCGGTAGGCCGCGCGCGTTACGCACTGCTCGCGAACGAGGTCGGCGCCATCGTCGATGATGGTGTCGCGTGCCGATTGCACGAGTATCACTTCTACGTCACAACGACCACAGGCAATGCGGAGCGCGTCTATCGAGACATGCTCAAGTGGAATGCGCAGTGGCGCCTCGATGTGGATATTGCGAACGTTGCCACTGCGTTCTGTGGCGTCAATATCGCGGGGCCCGCAGCGCGCAGCGTGCTCGAAACGCAGTGCCACGACCTGGACCTGAGCGCAGATGCGTTCCCGTACATGGGTGTGCGCGAAGGCAGCGTTGCCGGTATACCGGCTCGCCTTATGCGCGTTGGCTTCGTCGGCGAGCTCGGTTACGAGATCCACGTTCCGCAGCACTGTGGCGAGGCGCTGTGGGACGCGCTGATGGCTGCAGGATCCGGGCACAATATAAAACCGTTCGGCATCGAATCGCAGCGTGTCCTTCGCCTCGAAAAAGGGCATATCATCATCGGCCAGGACACCGACGCGATGTCCAATCCGCTTGAAGTGCAGATGGCGTGGGCCGTGTCACGCAAGAAGCCGTTTTTCGTCGGCCGCCGGACGATCGACGAACTCGGCAAGTCATCGCTTAAACGTTTGCTCGTCGGTTTCGTCGTGGAAGACCCGCGGGCGCCGATTCCGCGCGAAAGCCATCTCGTCGTGGACGGCGAGCAAATCGTCGGACGGGTCACATCCTGCGAATATTCGCCGACACTCGGTAAGCCCGTCGGTCTTGCCTACGCCCCGCCGGAGAAAGCCGAGGCGGGGAACCAGATCGTCATTAAATCGACGGGCGGGGCCAGAGTCACCGCCGACGTCGTCGATCTCCCGTTTTACGACCCGGATAACCATCGCCAGGAGTCATGATCGTGGCTCTCACACAGACAGGCTGCGAACCAGTCCCCACCCGGTACATCTGCCGCAGTCAACTTTACCGGCGCCACCTCGATTCGAATGCCCGGTTCGAAGAGTTCGCCGGCGCCGCCGTCGTTGCCAACTACGCCGATCCCCGCGACGAGTCGCTGCAGGCGGCACGACTCGCGTTGGCCGATTTGTCCACGCTGCCGAGGACGGGCTTTAAAGGCGCCGGTGCACCTGCGTGGCTCGAAAACCGACAGGCGAAAGTGCCGCAGTTATCGAATGAGGCTTGTCGGCAGGACGACGGCAGCCTGGTCGCCCGGCTTTCGAATGAAGAGTTGCTGATTCTCGGCGATCTGACGTCGGCTGCAACGCTCGCGACGATTCTGCAGGACGAGTGGAGCGTGGACACGACGAATCGCGTCTATCCGCTGCCGCGCGGCGATAGTCACTGCTGGCTGGCGTTGACGGGCGAGCAGGCCAGCGAGACGCTCGCAAAAATATGTGGCGTCGACTTGCGAACCCACAAGTTCGCCGAACTCGAGATTGCCCAAACGACCGTCGCGCAGGTGAGCGCAGTCATTGTGCGGGCCGACTTGGGGACGACTCCCTGTTTTTTCATTCTCTGCGACGTGAGCGCGACGGAGTATCTTTGGGACGCGATACTGGATGCTATGTCGGAATTTGACGGGACGCCGGTCGGCATCATGGCACTCAGATCTATGGACCCCAACCAGCAAAGTCCTCAGGCGGGCTTTGACAAGGAAGAGAAGTAACATGGCATTTCCTACAAAATCGCCGTACGTCATCATCGGCGCAGGAATTCACGGCCTGAGTACCGCGTATCACCTGGCGGTCGAACTCAAAGCCCGCAGAAAGGGCAGCGGCGAAGACATCATTGTGCTGGACAAGTCGGGCATCGGCGCCGGCGCATCGGGTATTGCCTGCGGCATCGTTCGCAACAACTATTTCCAGCCTGCCATGCGTGAACTCATGGCACACAGCGTCGAGGTCTGGGAGAGCGATGCGGAAACCTACAGCTATCACCCGGTCGGCTACATGCAGATCAGTTGCGAGAGCATGCACGACGATATCGCGACGATCTACGATCAGCAGCGTGCTATCGGCTACCAATCGACTTTCGTCGAAGGCGAGAAAGACTGCCTGAAATATATGCGGAATATTTTCGACGATTGGCAGGCCGGAAATGTCACTTCGGTGCTGCACGAGAAGCCTGGCGGTTACGCGAACAACACGAAGTCCATTTACGGGCTCGCGGGTAAAGCCGAGTCCGAAGGCGTCCGCATCATGTCGGGTGTTGAAGTCACTGCTTTTGAACAGGACAGTCAGGGGGCGATTCAGGCGGTAGAAACCAACAAGGGCTCGATTGATTGCGACTATGTCGTGGTGGGCGTCGGACCGTGGGTGAAGCAGCTATGGGAAATGCTGCATTTGCCTAAGACCATCAGCATCAAGAATTCTGCTGACGGCACGATCGCCAGAGATGTTCCGATGTGGGTCTACTGGTGCCTGGAGGAGGGAACGCTGGGAGTTCCGCCGGACACGCTGATGGCCAACGATGGGCAGATGCCGCCGGTAATTCATGTCGACACCGATGCGCCGCTGTTTTCCGACGAGGACGGATCCCTGATCACGGAGGAAATGTGGGGCATCTACTATAAGCCCGACTTCGACTTTGGCGGAATTCAAGGAGGCGCTGCACCGTATCGAGTGGACAAGAATCCCGACGACGTGGCTGTTGATCCGTACGGTCCGGCGTCACCTGAATTTATAGTCGGTCCGGATTTTGCACATATGTGGGTATCGGCCCTCGCTCACTGCCAACAGCGATTTTCCGGTATGTTGGGGAAATTCAAGCGGGATCCCTCCGGTGGAATTGGCGCTTTCACGCCCGACAGTTTTCCGGTATTCGATATTTTCCGACAAAACTGCTACCTGATCGCCGATTCGAATCACGGCTACAAAATGCTTGGCGTCGGCAAGCTGGTTGCCGAGGAGATTTGCGGAGACCGGTCGCAGCTCCTCGAGCCGCATCGGTTCTCGCGATTCGAACAAGGCAAGTTACACCCGGTTTCGCACAGTCCTTTTCCCTGGAGCTAGGGTGGTGCCGGAGCGATTTATTTGCACGGTACCCGTACTGTGATGCCCACAGCGTATCTACAGTACAATGGATCAATCGCCGATGGATCAGTACCATTCGTGAAAAACGACAGGCATATCGACTTTCGGGCACT
>JBHIDG010000272.1:0-4522 GCA_046760025.1 Woeseia sp.
TTCTCTGAATCCTGGACCAGTAACGATACCTGACGATCCGGCTCGCGTAACGGGTCCGCCGTCATCGACACTGTGACCCGGGCCCGATCCTGTGCGGGCGGGAAACGCGCCATACTGTCGTCGGAGATCTGATACTGGCCTGATTCCCAGGGCGATCGGTTGCCGCTGAACGCGACCTCTTCGAGTCTCACGACCAGCTCATCGGTGACATTGCTGTGCCGCACGAGATCGATCACCGCGGGTTCCTCGTTTTCCCTGAGGACCAGATTCAACTCGGTGCGTACGGTCCCGGGAATCGCGAGTGGTATCTCCACCGTGGCCGGAGGAAGAGTCGAGAAATCGATCAGGTCGACGGGCTCCTCAAGCTCGTGCGGCGCGTCGGCGACAGCCGCCCCCCCTGGGTCCGGTATTGTGTCGGCCGGTACTTCGACAGCTGGCGATTCTCCGCTATCCGAAGGTTGCACCACAGAAACCGTTGTACCCGGCCGGGGACCCACAGGCGGCCCTTGCAGCATTCCGGATCGATATAGCCCGAGCGCGGCAGCGATCGAAACCGCCACGGCGGCGAAATAGGGCCAGATGCGACGCCGCTCGTGGTCGGGTTCATCGGGTGCTGACAGGCGCTGCGTTTCTTTCAGGGAAACCGGCGTGGACAAGCCCTCGATGAATGCCTTCGGGGATGCGTATCGCACTGCGCGGGAGTAAGACAGCGCCTTGCGCAGGGCGAACCACTCGGAATCATTAACGCCCTGCGGCCGCTGCGGCTCCATACCTTCATTTGCGGCCTCCGCAGCGTTTCGTGGACCGAATACGCGATAGCCAGCGATCAAGCGGTACATCAGGCAGGCGAGCGAGAAGACATCGTCCGAAGTGTCGGGTTCTTCGCCGGCCAGGACCTGCATGCTCGAATATGCGGGTGTCTTTGCGTCGAGCACCCCAGGACCGAAGTGCACCTCTTCATCGGCCTGCTTCTGCCGGACACGAGCGATCCCGAAATCGACCAGTTTCACGGCGCCGTCAGGCGACACCATGATGTTGCCCGGCTTCAGGTCCGCATGCACGACGCCCCGACGATGCGCGTAGTCCAGCGCCTTGGCGACATGCCTGATGATGTCGAGCGCAGTTTTCTTATCCAGGCTCTTGCTGCGGTCGTCATCGAGTATGCTGGCCAGCGACCTGCCGTCCAGCCATTCCATGACAATGAAGTAGAGTTCGTCGTCGCGGTCTAGGTCAATGAACCGAACGATGTTTGGATGTATCAGGCATCGGCCTTTGGCCGCTTCCTGTTGCAGGGCGCTCAACGCCTGACGACTGCATGCAAGTGTGGGTGTCAGCACTTTGACCGCGACCCATGGATCAACATCGTTTGCTTCCGAAAGGTGACGATCCAGCGCCCTGTAAACGACGCCCATGCTGCCGCCGGCGATTTTCTCTTGCAGGAGAAACCTGTCACGCAAGACAGAGCCAACCTGCAGCCTGAGTTCGGCCGAGTCGTCCGGAACCTCCCCCTCGATTACCGTCGTGTCCCTGAACGGGTCGTCATTCTGATCGCCCGACTCCGGATCGCGGGGCGCCGTGTCAAGATCTTCGGTGACTATTCGATCGAGCATGCGCTTAACCAGCTCGTAGGTTTCCTCGCGGAGCTTGCCGGCCTTGTGCTGTTCTTCGAGTAGCCGTCGGATGTCTGCTTCGACATTGCCTTTGCCTGACAACAGGGCCTGAATCGCCGCGTGAATGTTATCCAGCAAAGATTCGTCGGCCGTCTGCTGTTGCAGCTGCGCCGCGAATTCCGAGAGCTGCCTCGCGTACAGGGGCTCGGGATTATCAGATTCGGCGCTCATAATCGGTCTATTCTAGCTTGTGGAAGATTGTGACCATGGGAACTGGTCGTCATATTCCGGCCGCGGAAGCCCTGAATTCAAAGCACTTTTCCCGGATTCAGGATGTTGCCGGGGTCCAGGGCGGCTTTGACCGTTTTCATCAGGGCAATCTCCGCCTCGCTGCGGTATTGCCTCAGGATCTCACGTTTGTATTGGCCGATGCCATGTTCGGCACTGATACTGCCGTCAAATGTGCTGACCACGTCATAGACCGCCTTGCTCAGATCGGCCGCCTCTTCACGGAATCTGTCGCCGTGCCATGAGTCGGGCTGACTGATATTGAAATGCACATTGCCATCACCGACGTGCCCGAAAGCGACGATTCTCGCATCCGGCATGATCCGTAACACCGCCTGTTCCGCCTGTTCGATGAAATCGCCGACCCTTCCCAGCGGCACCGACACGTCGTGCTTGAGGCTCGCGCCCTCGAATTTCTGAACTTCAGAAATCGAGTGTCGCATGCGCCAGAGTTCCTCCTGCTCGGACAAGTTCTTGGCGACCACGGCATCCATGCCCAGTCCTCTGTCGATCGCCACGGCGAGCGCCGTCTCGAGCGCTTGCGTCTCGTTGCCGGACGCGGCTTCGAGCAGCACATACCAGGGATGATCTTCCGAAAATGGTATGTGTATCGCCGGCATGTGTCGCCGCAGATAACGAATGGCCCGATTCGGAATGAGTTCGAATGCCTGCAGCCGACCCGCCAGCAGTTCGCGAAACAGCCCGAGGAGATCGACTGCATGCTGCGGGCTTTCCGCGGCGATCAATGCGGTCTGGGTGTCGCCGACCTCGGGATAGAGCTTCAGGTTAGCCGCCGTGATAACGCCCAGCGTCCCTTCGGAACCGATGAACAATTGCTTGACGTCGTATCCGGCTGTGTCCTTGCGCAGCGCCCTGAGGCCGTGCCAAATCGTTCCATCGGCAAGTACGACTTCGAGCCCCAGTACCTGCTCTCGGGCGCTGCCGTATCTGAGTACATTGATGCCGCCGGCATTTGTAGCAAGATTACCGCCGATCTGGCAGCTGCCCTCGGCGGCGAGGCTCAGGGGGAAAAACCGGCCGGCCCGGCTCGCCGCGGTCTGCACGTCGGCGAGAACACAGCCGGCCTCGACCACCATCGAGAAATCGTCCGCCGAGATCGAGCGAATAGCCCTCATTCGCGACATTGATAGCAGCACCTGCTCACCGGATGAATCCGGAATCGCCCCGCCACAAAGCCCGGTATTGCCCCCTTGTGGAACGACGGCCGTGTTGTTCGCCGCGCATGCCCTGATGATCGCCGATACCCGCTCCGTGCTGTCGGGCGACACCATGATCGGCGTTCTGCCGTGGAATAGCTCCCGCCATTCGGTGAGGTGCGGACGCAGCTGATCCGGATCGCTGTTCCAACCCGACGGCCCGACAATGGATTTGAGATCGTCGATCAGCATTTGCTGTCCAGGTTTGCGTACCCGGCGAATGTACGCCAGTCGATATTGCTGCCACACATGACGGGGACGACTTTCTTGCCCCGGAAGCGCCCGGACAGCGGGCCCAGCAATGCTGCCGTGCTGGCGACACAGGCAGGCTCGACGGCGATCTTCAGCTCTCTGAAGAAAATACCCATCATGTCTTTCAACTGGTCGTCGCTGACGAGTACGAGTTCATCGACGTTTTGCCTGCACAGCTCATAGGAGATCGGTAGTGCAAACGGCGCGCCGAGGCTATCGGCAATCGTCTCCACTTTTTCTATCGTCTCAGGTCTGCCACTCTCGAAACTGCGGTGCATCGAAGCGGCACCAACAGGCTCAACGCCGATCACTTTGCACCCCGGCTTGATCTGTTTGACGGCACCCGAGATGCCCGCACAAAGGCCGCCGCCACCAATCGGCACGATGACAGCATCCAGGTCCGGAACCTGCTCGCAAATCTCCAGTCCGACAGTCGCCGTGCCGAGAATGACGTCGGGACCCTCGAAAGGATGTACGAAAAAACGCCCGTCCTTGTCCTGAATTTCTTCTGCCACCTGAAAGGCGCTGTGAACATCGTCGGCGAGCACCACTTCGGCGCCGAAATGACGGCATCGTGCAACCCGGAGCGGATTCGCATTTGTGATCATGACGACCTTGGCGGTGGTGCCGACCGCCTGCGCCGCAAACGCCGTCGCGATCGCGTGGTTTCCGGCACTAACGGCCGTCACGCCTTTCTCTTTTTGTTGCCCGTCGAGGCCGAGCATCACCGAAAGCGCGCCTCGTGGCTTGAACGTACCGGTTCGTTGCAAGAACTCGAGTTTGCCGTGGATCTCGCAGGTTTCACCGGAATACATCTCCAGGGAGCGACAGCGCAGCACAGGCGTCCGGATCAGCCATTCCCGGAGCCGTCGATTCAGCGCACGGACAGCATCGATGTCGGGCGCGACCACAGCCACTCAGTTTCCCGTGCTTGGTGTAAACTGGGCAGACGCAAGTTTCATTATGTCAAGCATGCGGTTCTCCATCATCGGTCAGCGCCAGGGAATTGAGATACCTATAGCAGGTTTCTAATGATACTTGCGCTGTCGCACAGAGTTGATTAATTTCGTTTGTGAGCGCGGGCGCCGACGGTGCGCACTCGCATTGGGGCGGTCCAATACTGGGTTAACACTGAATGGACCTTGACGAACTTTC
>JBHIDG010000273.1:0-4517 GCA_046760025.1 Woeseia sp.
GCGGCGGACGCTCCGTATGCCGCCTATATAGAGTGTGACGATCATGCAATCGTCTCGGCCTCGCCCGAGTTGTTCTTCCGCTTGAACGGCGAGCACTTGATAAGCAAGCCGATGAAAGGCACGGCGCGGCGCGGACTGGCTTCGGCCGACGATCTCGAGGCGCGCCGGCGGCTGTACGAGTCGCAGAAGAACCGCGCGGAGAACGTGATGATCACGGACATGGTGCGAAACGACATGGGCCGCATCGCCGCACCCGGCTCGGTGCAAGTACCGAGGCTCTTCGAGACCGAGAAATATCCGACCGTGTGGCAGATGACGTCGACCGTCTCTGTGCAGACGAAAGCACCGGTCGCGGGAGTCTTCAGGGCGCTGTTTCCCTGCGCCTCGGTAACGGGCGCACCGAAAGTATCGAGTATGGCGATCATTGCCGGGCTCGAGGATACGCCGCGAGAGGTGTACACGGGCGCCATCGGGTTCATGGCGCCTGACCGACAGGCCCGGTTCAATGTTGCGATTCGCACGGCGATCGTCGACCGGCATACCGGCGAGGCGGTCTACGGCGTCGGCGGCGGCATCGTCTGGGACTCGGACCCCGATGAGGAATACCAGGAGTGCCTCGCCAAGGCCCGGATACTATCTACTCCCGATTGCGGGCAGGCGTTCGAGTTGCTTGAGACCATGCTTTGGACGCCCGATGACGGGTACTTCCTGCTCGACAAGCACTTGAATCGCATGCGCGCATCGGCCGGCTATTTCGATTTCGAATTCGACCGGGCAGAGATCGAGAAGGAACTGGCCGGTATTGCAGAGCGCCTGCCGAGAGAGCGGCATCGCATCCGGCTGTTGCTACAACGGGACGGGCGAATCCACTCGGTCGAAGCACCGCTTGTGGACGCGGATTCAGACAGACCGAGGCGGCTGGTGCCGGCGCGCGAGCCGATCGATTCGAGCGATCCGTTTCTGTACCACAAGACGACCCGCCGCGAAGTGTACGAACAAGCGCTTCGAAGCGCCGGGGACGCCGATGACGTGCTGCTATGGAACGAGGACGGCTACATCACCGAGACCGGCATCGCGAACGTGATCGTCCGACTCGATGGCGAGCTCGTGACGCCACCGGTCGAGTGCGGCCTGCTGGCCGGCACGTATCGGGCGCTGCTTTTGGAGCGGGGCGAGCTCAGGGAGCGAAAAGTCCACCTCTCGGAACTGTCCGGGTCCACGGACCTGACGCTCGTCAATTCACTCCGGGGAGAATACCCCGCGAGGCTGAGCGGCCCGCCGATCAGATATCTGCACGGCCGGGACGCCCAATATCACCGGGGCGCAGTGGGGTAAGACCCACTCCCGGGCAGCGGCCTTTCCATTTTGTCTTCTTGCGAGGACCAGCGGCTGGCCAACGCGCTGTCCTCATGCGGCCATGAGGCTTGTGGCTCAACGATGAGAGTCTCGTCGTGTCGAGGCGCGCCAACTGATCGCTACATGTGATAGTCGGTATCTGATCTTAGAGACAGTGGCAGATGAGATCGTGCCTTACGCATCCGCTTTCCGCTGTCAAAGCAGTCATTCGACCTCCGAATACTTCAATGGCTCAGTGCGGCCAGTAACGGACATTAGAGTTGGCGGGGAAGACGCTACGGTTCTGGTATTAACGTGTAATCGCGTTTTATGGAGTGCACTCCAGGTCTTGACGCTGGTGTAGCCATCGCTCGGTCTCGTTCTGCAAATACACCTGCGCCGCCATTTCTCCATCGTTGCTCATAACAGTCAAGAAGCCATAGAAAATGGTGGGATTCGACAATCCTATTGTCTCAAGTCGAGATCCACCAGATACCCGAAGCAAATCATCCAGACCTTGCCGTACCTTTTCCTTTCGTGCGGCGAGCGTCGCTAACCGTTCATCGTCCTCAAGCGATTCGAGCGCAATCTTCTGAATTGTGCGGGCAATAGCTTGCCCCAATATGGTCTTCCCTTGCAGTTCAACCAACTCGCCGTAAGCGAGGCATGCATAGGCCCATTCTTGGTTCTTGGCCCCCTCCTCCCGGCACATTTTGGTGTAGTCGCTATATCTAGGATTATTTGCCGCAGCGATTCCGAATCCATATGACGCACGCTCTAGAAACGAGAAGTCTCCCGCTGCCGCAAAACTACGTACAGCCGCCTCGATAGTCTCCGTCCAGTACACACGACTTACCGGAGATGTGGCGGCCCGCTGCATCGCCCGCAATGCGCCTTCACCGTCATCCCTATGCAATCGATTTGCCGCAACACGGATCCACGCCTCGCTGTTTTGTCCGTCCAGCGCTAGCAACTGATCCTCCCACTCCTGGACGGGGCAAGTCCCTTTGTCTGGCACTCTTGTACAAATGTGCACAGCATCCCAAGCAAGAAACGCGTCGTTCCTACTGCTCATCAAAGCCTTCTTAATCAGCTCAATGCGTTTAGCCGGGTCAACTTCCAGAAGCGCGGAAATATGAAGGTGTTCCGCATCCTGTGAAACGACAAGGCGCTCCTGCGCTTCTCGCATAGCCTCTTCGTACGCAGCCGTCCGGGCACTAATCTCATCTTCGCTCAATTCGCTTGCCGCGGAAATGCCGGCTCGGCCAACGTCCGTACAAAGGTCAGCAATCGACAACTCGTCGAGCACCGCCTCCACCAAGCCGTCGGCGAAATACGCGGATACATTGCCCGATACAGGTGCACCTGAATCAGCGTCGTCGTCGCTCACGCCTCTCATAGTCACAGGCGCAGCCGTCCAGACCATGAGTACAATCAAAACTACGACGACGATTGCAGCGGCTACTAAAGCTGTGCGACGAGGTGAACGGTATATTGAACGCGTTTGTTTCAATGATAGCCGAGGATAGTGTTCGTAATCACCAACGACTTGTTTGGGTCAGCAGCAATCGCTCACCAGTTTAACACCCGAACTTCCGCCTGCGGCCAGAACGAGACATTCAGACAACATTTCGAATAGCCCGAAAAAAGAACCCGCCGAACCGGGTTTCCGATCTTGATGTACTGTAGTTGTTTACGCTGCTTTACGCCGCATTTAGCCGAGCAGCTGAAAATTTCAATTCGATTCGGCAGACACTTCGCCAAATTTAATCTTTAAACGTCCTCGGCCGGGGCTCTGCTTGTTTTTCGCCCGGAGCGTGTACTTAATCGCAACTTTCTTTCCCCGCATCGTGGGTCCCACCGCCAGCCGCAGCGCGCAACTAAACACCTGCTGTGGACTGTTCGGGGCAAGATAACCGAGTGAGGCGCGCGCTAGAATGCCGTGTTTGAGGCGCTGTACCTCGGGATAGCCCGCCATTTCGATCTCAAGCCGTGTGCGTTTGTCCTCCGGACCTGGATATAAACGATCCGCCACATCAAAATCCTGAATTCGCGGAAAAGCGAGTTTTATGCTCACATCTTCGAGCCCGTCTTCGTCCTTGTTGCAAATAGTCAGATTCAGTTTCAGCGCTTTTTCTTCGAAAAAAAAGTAGGCATCGGCCTCGGTAAACTCATTTCCGCTGTTCTCCTGAAGATCGATCAGCGTATTTGTGCCCCGCGGGTCAAATTCAGCCTCAATGCCATGTTGGCGCACATGCAATAGTCGTGAAACGCGTGTGGTGATTGTGCCGAATGTGTCTTTGACCTTTTTTTTCCAATCTAAGGTCTGCTTAATCTGCCGTTTTGCCTGGATAGAAGGCGGATTCGATGTGTCAGGTATTTTCAACTCTAACAACTGACAATCGGGCTGGTCATCAAAACCGATCTTTACGGCCCAGGTCTGTTTGCGCCCCACGCGGGCCCTGATTTGCTCCAAATCAATGGGATCGACGCCGCGAAGCTGGCTGCCTTCTCTAATCCAGGACTGACCGCCAGCAAGCTTTTTGGAGTAATCCCGTCGCACGACATAGGGCGCAGCATCGCATCCGTCAATTTCAAGAGCGCCAACGAGTTTTCCGTCGATTTTGTCGAATATGAATGCCAGCTGAAGAACCGGTTTGATCAGCGCCGAAATCAGCCGATGGGCTTTCTTTAAATCAGCTATAGCGCTTTCAGCTATTCCAACGATACCGCTACCTTCCATGGTCCCCAGATTGACCCCAAAAATGATGTACCGGGCGCCGTTGACGTCAATATTGGCCAGGCCGATGACTTCCTGAACCAACTGCTCTGGATCGTGTTCCATAAAAGGGTCCCGAAACAGCAGGTTCGGGGAAATACTTGGCTGTTGCAGGAGCTGTTTTAGAAGCATGGTAGTTGAGCAAAAAACGTTTCCAAGGGAAACCTTAGAACTAACGCTTTAAATAAATCTGCGACGTTAGTCCCAGTTTTCAGCCTTTTTTTACTTTTTTAGGATCGCGCGCGGCAGCAGCCGCTCCATGACGAGCACGTTCAACCCACGATTATTCACCTGAGCGTACGGCGTCCAACCAAGACGCGCATACAAGCCGCCGTCCGGCGCCTCAGTCTGCAGGTGAAGGGTTTGCACGCCATACGTCGGCGCCATTGTCGCGATTTGTTCG
>JBHIDG010000274.1:0-4502 GCA_046760025.1 Woeseia sp.
GCGACCCCCACAACCCCATTGTGGTGCGCTACCAGGCTGCGCTACGCCCCGACCGAGGTGCAAATTGAAATGGGCGCGGCAATGATACTTACCGCAAGGCTGTTGCGAAAGAGATTTTCTTAACGTCTGAGGATCTTGAGAACTTGCTCGAGTTCCAGACGGAGCTGCTTGATAATCTGCTGGCTTTGGCTGACGTCCGACTTCGCGTCTTCGCCCATCAGGCGCTGTCTTGCGCCGCCAATGGTGAATCCGTCTTCGTACAGCAAGCTTCGGATCTGGCGAATTATCAGTACGTCCTGGCGCTGATAGTAGCGTCGATTACCCCGCCGTTTGACCGGTTTCAGTTGCGGAAACTCCTGCTCCCAGTAGCGCAGTACGTGCGGCTTGACAGCACACAGGTCGCTGACCTCACCTATAGTGAAGTATCGCTTGCCTGGAATTGGAGGTAATTCGTCGTTATTCCCCGGTTCCAGCATAGGCCTCTACTCGGGCTTTTAGTTTTTGTCCTGGCCGAAACGTCACCACACGCCGTGCAGTGATGGGAATTTCTTCACCGGTTTTCGGGTTTCTGCCCGGACGTTCGTTTTTGTCCCGAAGATCAAAGTTTCCAAAGCCGGAAAGTTTGACCTGCTCCCCTACCGCGAGAGACGCCCGCAGTTCTTCAAAATATAAATCGACCAGCTCACGAGCTTCTCTCTTGTTCAGTCCCAGTTCGTTGAACAGGGATTCTGCCATATCGGCTTTTGTCAGTGACATCGATACTAGTCTCGTAACTCAGCTGCGAATTCGCGCTCCAGATTACGTATAGCTGCTTCCATTGCTGAATCCGCATCTTCGTCGGTAAGGGTGCGGGATGTTTCCTGCAAAATCAAGCCTAAAGCTATGCTTTTTCGCCCCGCTTCTATGCCTGGACCCTGATAGACATCGAAAATTGTTACTTTTTGGATTAGCTCGGGGGCCGAAGACGCAGCGACTTTAACTAAATCTGAAGCACGCACCTTATCATCAACAACCACTGCGATGTCGCGTCTTATTGCGGGAAACTTTGAGACTGCAGTCGCCTTGGGAACGGCCGAAGCAAACGCTTTTGCCGCGTCCAATTCAAAAAGAAAGACATTCCTATGAATATCCATCGCATTCGCGATTTCCGGATGCAGTTTTCCCAGCACACCGATCATCTGTCCGTCGCGAACGATGTCGGCGGCTTGGCCCGATTGCAAGGCCGGATGACTGGCAGTCGCGTAGTCGATTGCCGTGCCCGCAGCGGCCAGTTCGAGCAAGGCCTGCAAATCTGACTTTATGTCAAAGAAATCAAGATCATGCGCGTGCGCGCCCCACTGCTCGGGCGTCGCCGAACCGATAGCCAGACCGGCAACCCTCACGACCTCAACAGGCTTTTTGAGGCTGCCGTGAAACGACTTTCCGATTTCGAAAAAGCGGACCCGCTCGCGCTGACGCGCGACATTTGCCGCTGCGACTGCAACCATGCCCGGCCACAGTGATCCGCGCATCACCGACATCTCGGTTGAAATCGGATTAGCCAATACGAGTTTCGAATCTTCTCCGGTAAATTGTTTATTCGACTCTGAATCGATAAAGCTGTAGGTAATGACTTCCTGATAATCCCGTGCAACGAGCGTCGTGGCGACCAGTTTCAAATCGATTTCAGTTTCGCTCACCGGTCCAAGCGGCAAGTCCGCTGTTTCGGTTATTTCCGGAATCAGGTCGTAACCATTTATGCGAGCAACTTCCTCGATGAGATCGTCTTCGATAGCAAGATCAAATCTAAAACTCGGCGGAACTACCGTCCAACCGTCGGCATTGTGATTGATTTCGAGTGCCAGGTTTTTCAGAATTTCGACGATCTTCTCGTCGTCAATTTTCGTGCCGAGCACTTGCTCGAGTCGTGACTGGCGGAGCGAAATCCCTGGCGCCTTCGGCAGGTGATCGTCGTCCAGTACATCGGTCAGCGGTCCTGCTTCTCCGCCCGAGATCCCGATCAGCAGTTCCGTCGCCCGTTCTATTGCCCGGGCCTGTCCCGCCGGATCGACGCCGCGCTCGAATCGGAGCGCCGCATCCGTTTGAAGACCGTACGATCTCGCGCGCCCCAGAACTACGGATGGCGGCCAGAACGCGGCTTCGAAGAATACGTCGGTAGTCGCCTGCGAAACCGCCGTGCTGAGTCCACCCATGATGCCGGCCAGGCCTATCGGCCCCGTATCGTCCGTGATCAGCAGCGTGTCCGGGCCGAGATCGAGTTCCTTCTCATCGAGCAGGGTCACTTTCTCGCCTTTCCTGGAAAACCGCGGCCTGATGGCGCCATTCAGCAGGCCAAGGTCATACGCGTGCAACGGCTGTCCGAGCTCGAGCATGACGTAGTTGGTGACATCCACCACCGGGTGAATGGCTCTCAGGCCGCTTCTCCGCAGGCGCTCCGTCATCCAGATCGGCGATTTGGCGTTTGCGTCGATGTTGCGAATGACGCGGCCGGCGAATCGCGGGCAGGCGGACGGGTCCGCTACTTCGACGGCATGCGTATCATCGATGGTCGCCGGCACCTGTGGCAGTTCAACTGCTGTCATTTTGGCGCCGGTAATTGCCGAAATATCTCTTGCAATTCCGACGACGCTGAAGCAATCGCCGCGGTTCGGCGTCAGGTCGAGATCAATGATACGGTCAGGCAGTGCGAGGTATTTTGACAGTTTGAGCCCGGTCTGTGCGTCGCCAGGCAATTCGATGATGCCGTCGGCCTCGTCGCCGAGCCCCAGTTCGACTGCCGAACACAGCATGCCGTTGGATTCGACGCCACGAATCCTGGAACGACGCAGTTTCGTGCCATCAGGCAGTCGCACGCCCGCCGCCGCAAACGGACTCTTCATGCCAACGGCCACGTTGGGCGCACCGCAAACGACTTCGATCGGCTTGCCCTTGCCGGTCGATACTTCGCACACGCTCAACCTGTCCGCATTCGGATGCCGGCTGACCGACATGACCTCTGCAACCACGACGCCGTCGAGCTTCTCCCCCTCTGACTCGATGCCGCTGACCTCGTGCCCGGCCATGGTCAGCCGGTGTGCCAGTTCGGCCGCATCCAGCTTCGGATCAACCCATTCGCGCAACCATGTCTCTGCAAACTTCATGGCCAGGCGTCCCGATCAATGGAACTGCCGCAGGAAGGGCAGATCGTTGTCGAAAAATGTCCGAAGATCGCTGACGCCATAACGAAGCATTGCGAGTCTTTCGACCCCCATGCCGAAGGCATAACCGGTAAATTCCTCGGAGTCGACGCCCGCGTTCTCGAGCACATTCGGATGCACCATGCCGCAACCGAGAATCTCGAGCCATTTCCCTTTTTCCCATAGCACATCCACTTCGGCGGACGGTTCGGTAAACGGAAAGTAGGACGCGCGGAAACGCAATTCCGCCTTGCGCTCGAAAAAACTCTCGACAAACTGATGCAAGACCGCCTTCAGATTAGCGAAGCTGATGCCGCGATCGACGACCAGCCCTTCCACCTGGTGAAACATCGGCGTATGAGTCTGATCGGAGTCACAGCGATACACGCGGCCCGGCGCAATGATCCTGAGTGGCACGCCCTCCTTGACCATCGAGCGTATTTGCACGGGCGAGGTATGGGTTCGCAGCAGCATCCCACCCGGAAAGTAAAACGTGTCGTGCTCGGCGCGCGCCGGGTGATCCTCGGGAATATTCAGGGCTGAGAAGTTATGAAAATCGTCTTCAATTTCCGGCCCCGAGCGGACGCCGAATCCTGCATTCCGGAAGATCGTCTCGATGCGGGACATCGCCCGCGACACCGGATGCCTTCCTCCAAGACCGTAACCACGACCGGGAAGCGTGACGTCGATTGCGTCGTCGACAAGTGTCTTTTGCAGCGCCTCCCCCTGAAGGGACTGTCGCTTGGCGCTGATGCGTTGCTGGATCTCCTGCTTGGCCCGATTGATCTCCTGGCCGGCGGCCGGGCGCTGTTCCGCGGGAAGCCGGCCCAACTCCTTCATTCGGGCAGTCAGTGCTCCCTTTTTGCCGAGGTAGCTGACCCTGACCGCGTCCAGGCTCTTCAAGTCCGCCGCGGAGTCTATTTCGGACCCCGCCGTTTGTACCAGCTCACTTATTCCTCGCATGGACAGCCTAGCCTAGCCGTCGGCCAGGCCCGCTTTCGCCTGAGCCGCGATTGCGCCGAATGCTTCGGGATCGTGTACTGCGATGTCTGCCAGCACCTTGCGGTCGACCTCGATATTGGCGCGGTGCAGTCCGTTGATCAGGCGACTGTACGACAGGCCGTGCAGGCGGGCAGCCGCATTGATCCGGGTGATCCACAGGGCCCGGAACTGCCGCTTGCGCTGGCGCCGGTCTCGATACGCATACTGGCCGGCCTTGATCACCGCCTGCTTTGCGACACGATAGACCTTGCTGCGGGCGCCGTAATATCCCTTCGCTTTATCGAGAACTTTCTTGTGACGCGCCTTCGCGACTACGCCTCTTTT
>JBHIDG010000275.1:0-4493 GCA_046760025.1 Woeseia sp.
GGCAGGTCTGACGCGGCAGGAGCACGCAGCCGCGCCCGCGAGCTGATCCTGCAAGCGCTTTATCAGAAGCACATGACCGGATACGACTCTGCGGAGTTGCTGCAGCAATTCAGGAGCCGGGACGGGTATCGGCGCGCCGACAGGGCATATTTCGACGACTCATTGGCGGCAATATGTGACACGCAGTCGGAGCTCGAACGGGAGATCGAGGCGCTGGCCGATCGGCCGCTGTCACAGCTCGATCCCGTGGAAATGGCGATTCTGCTGCTCGGATTCTTTGAGCTGTCCACAAGGCCGGACATACCATACCGTGTCGTCATTAACGAATCGGTAAATCTGGCGAAACGGTTCGGCGCCGTCGACGGCCACAAGTACATTAATGCCCTGCTCGATAAAGCGGCTGACAAGTTGCGGCCAGCGGAGGTATCCGGGGGTGGATGAGTTCGCATTAATACGCCGCTTTTTCGATCGGCCGCCGAATGACGACAGCATACGCCTGGGCATAGGCGACGACGGCGCCGTCATCGCACCGAATCCCGACCTCGAACTGATCAGTGTCGTGGACACGATCGTTGCCGGCATTCACTATCCCGTCGACCTTCCGCCCTTCGATGTCGGATACCGTTCGGTCGCAATTAATCTGTCTGACATGGCCGCCATGGGCGGAACACCAAGATGGATGACATTGGCTCTCAGTATTCCTAAAGCTGACGCGGGTTGGTTATCGCTTTTCGCCGAGGGCCTGTTCACTGCAGCGTCAGAATTTCAAGTGTCCCTGGTCGGCGGAGACACGACGCGTGGCGAGACAACCGTCGTCAGCGTGCAGATTCTGGGTGAAATCGATCCACATGCGATCATGAAGCGGTCCGGCGCCCGCCCGGGAGACAGCATTTTCGTGACGGGGACACCGGGCGATGCGGCCGCGGGGCTTTTCCTGCTCGAAGGCGGTTCCGATCAGACGATCGAAAGCGAATATCTCATCGGCCGTTTCGTGCGACCCAGTGCGCGAATCACGTTTGCCTCGTCGATCGCAAAACTGGCGAGTGCCGGAATCGATATGTCCGATGGTCTTTATTCGGACCTGCAGAAACTGATAACCGCGAGCAATGCCGGCGCGCAGCTCGAATTGTCGCTACTGCCGCTTTCCGCGGCGATTCTCGCCACGTTCGACTACCAAAAAGCTGTTGGCTTCGCACTTGCCGGCGGCGACGATTATGAACTCTGTTTTACCGCCGCCGAATCAGGCGACGCCGAGGTTCAGGCGCTGGCGAAAAAAATGCAACTGCAGGTAACGCGCATTGGCAAAGTGATATCGGGCGATGGCATCGAGTGCCTGAGAAAGGGCGAACCCTGCGAATACACGGACCCGGGTTTCCGGCATTTCTAGATGGCAAGGACCGATGCGGAAATCAGGCGAAGGGTGCTCAGCGATCCGGTGAATCTGCTGGCGTTTGGATTCGGGGCCGGACTGTCGCCCATCGCCCCGGGTACTGCGGGATCATTGCTCGGCGCCGCACTTGCCTGGGCAACGCTGCCGCTGCCGTTTGAATTGCGACTTGTGGTCGCAATCGCCCTGATTTTGGGCGGCATCTGGATCTGCGCCGAGAGTGCCCGTCGCATCGGCGTACATGACCACCCGGGCATCGTCTGGGACGAGCTTGCCGGTATGTATCTGGTGCTCCTTGCCACCAGCCCTTCAATCGTGCTCTGGCCCTTGGGATTCGGGCTTTTCAGGCTCTTCGATGTCTGGAAACCCTGGCCGATTCGCGACCTGGATCACAGACTAAAAGGAGGCCTCGGAATTATGCTGGATGACCTTGTTGCTGCTCTGTATGCCGCATTAATTCTTGGTTTTGCGGGGTGGCTGATGTTCTGAGAAGTGAGAACAAATGGCCCGCAACGTAACGGAATTGCAGCGACCATCTGACGTCCCCGAGAAAATCGGCAAGTACGTCATCATCAACAAAATCGGTAAGGGATCTACCGGAACGGTCTATCTCTCACATGACCCGTACTATCGCCGCGACGTCGCCATCAAGGTCTATAACCTTGAGGAAGATCAGGATCCCGATCGTGCGCGGGTCTCCCGCAAGATGTTTTTCAACGAAGCTCACATGGTGGGCATGTTGCAGCATCCGAACATCATGCCGATCTACGACGCTGGCGAAGAGGACGGCAAGTATTACGTCGTTACCGAACACGTACAGGGTGCGCGAACGCTGGCGGCCTATTGTCGGCCGGATAATCTGCTGCGCGTCGACGATGTCGTGGAGATTATTTACAAGTGCGCGAAAGCACTGCATTACGCGCACGGCAGGGGCGTCATTCACCGCGATATCAAACCCAGCAACGTCATGCTGACCATCGATAACGACGTCAGGATCATCGACTTCGGCATCGCCATTTGCAATGACTCTGATATCTCGCGCATCGAGGGCATCGCCGGTAGCCCAAGTTATATGTCGCCCGAGCAGGTGCAATCGGAGGAACTCACGCCCCGATCCGACCTCTATTCGCTCGGCGCGGTTCTATATGAACTGCTGACAGGATTCCGCCCGTTCCGCGCGGATAATCTGTCGAAGCTGTTGCATCAGATCGTCTATGCAACGCCGCCGCCGATTCATACCTACCGCGATGATGTTCCGGAGGAACTCGAAAACGTCGTTGCGATGTCGATGCAAAAGGACCCGGACAAACGCTGCGCCAACGGCACTGCGATGGCAGCCGACCTGACGCGCGTTTATCAGGACCTTCGGACCAAGTACGACAGCCTCGACAACCAGGAGCACTTCGATCTGCTGCGGACGCTGACGTTCTTTCACGAGTTCTCGCACGCGGAGATCTGGGAAGTACTTCGCGCCAGTGACTGGCACGAGTACAAGGACGACGAGGACATCGTACGCGAAGGCGAGATGGACGACCGCTTCTACATCATTGTCTCCGGGCAGGTCCAGGTCGAGGCCAACGGAAGGCGCCTCGGCGTCCTGGACAACGGTGACTGCTTCGGAGAAACCAGCTATGTTCGCGGCGCAAAACGAACCGCGTCCATCAAGGCCAAGGGCCCGGTTATCATCCTCAGAGTCAGCTCGACCCTGATGGAGCAGGTGTCCTCGGCCTGTCAGCTCCGCTTCAACAAGGTCTTCCTGCGTTCGCTGATTACCCGGCTACAGGGTGACGGCGGCGGCGCCAATACCTGACGATCCGGGTTCCTTTCGAAAACTGTCTCTGATCGCAATCGCTGCCGGACCAGACCCGGACAGGGACCTGAAAAGCCGATTCCAGCCGAGTCAAAGCGATTGAACCCGGTCCTGTAGGGCACGCCCCATGTTGCCAGCCTTTTTTTCGTGTCTGCGTTGCTTAGAATGAGAATACCCGGTCGGATGTAACGAGCAGCGTGTCGGCATGCCGAGTACCGAGCAACTTGATCAGCAAGCACCCGCACGGTCCCTGGACCGCGACAGGGTTTCGAATATCGATTTGCAGGATTTGTTTTCCGGAGACGATGAGGCGCGCGCATTACTCGTCGAACAGATTCGGGTTGCCTGCCTCGATCCAGGGTTCTTCTATATCCACAATACCTGCGTCGGTAACGATGTCGTGCAGAACTCGCTGGCGGCCATGCAGACATTCTTCGCCTTGCCCGACGACAGTCCGGTCAAGCGGGATGTGCACAACAAGCACCTAAGCGGCCTCAAAGGCTGGACGCCGATTTTCGGGGAGCCCGCCTATCAAAAGGACACGATCGCGCATGTCGAATCTTTCGATATCGGCCAGCAGTTGACCGCTGACCAGTACCGGAACCTGGGCCTTGAGCCAAATATCTGGCCGGACCTGCCCGGTTTTCGAGATACGGTCCTCGACTACTACCAACAGATCACGAGGCTTGGAAGGGCGTTGAGCGAGGTCTTCGCCGAGATACTCGGCGTCGAGCGACACTTTATTAACGATAACAGCCGCGAAAAAGCACCGCGTACGCTGCGCTTGCTGCATTACCCGGCAAATGATGCGCCGGTCGACAAACGGAACGTCGGCATCGCGGCACACACCGATTTTGAGTGTTTCACGATCATGAACCAGACTGCTTCGGGACTCGAACTCACCGATGTCGGCGGGCGCTGGTGCGAAGCACCGTCAGATATTGGCGCCTTCACAGTTATTCTCGGAGACATGATGGAGCGATTCTCCAACGGCTGGCTGAAGGCGACCGGGCATCGCGTCGTCAACACGCCGTGGACACGATATTCCATGATCCTCTTTTTCGCGGTAGACGGCGACTACACGGTAGCGCCGCTGCCGCGCTTCATCAGCCCGGACAATCCGGAAAAATACGACCCTGTTACGCAGGATGAACATATTGCACGGGAGTTGGAGCGATCCGAAGCTTATCGGCAGGAAGCATCGGGGCAGCGCGCACTGTGACAGCGGTATCTCGTGCCTTCGGGGTGCCGGGCACCCGCTAAATTTTCTAATTACACCAGATGGCATGGCGCCAG
>JBHIDG010000276.1:0-4489 GCA_046760025.1 Woeseia sp.
GGTTATGTGCGTCCCTACACCACGGCAACCGCATTGTCGGCTGGTTGGGTCTGGGATATTCCGCTGCAAAACAGGCGTTCACTCGGCTACGTACATGCAAGCAGCCACATCAGCGATGATGACGCAGAAAAGGAACTGCGAGCATTCGAGGGTGAACATTCAGAATCGCTCTCATCGCGCATTGTGGAATTCATGGTGGGCCGACGGGAACAACCATGGACTGCGAATTGCATAGCCATTGGCCTGTCTGGCGGTTTTATCGAGCCGCTGGAATCGACCGGTCTTTACCTTAGTCAGATCGCCAGCGAAGCGCTGGCTGAATATTTTCCGTATACAGATGATACTGCACCGCTCGCTTTCCGATTTAATCGGATCATGGCGAATCGCTTCTACGAGATTCTGGATTTCATCAATATGCATTACTGTCTGACGCGCCGGACGGATACGGAATTCTGGCGCGAAGTCAGGCGGCCGGAACGGCTCAACGACAGACTGAGGGCTAAACTCGACTACTGGCGAATCAAACCACCGTCGGTTTCCGATTTCGAAGATCAGTTCTTCCCGGACCAACCGGGAATGCCTCTGGAGTCAGGGGACGCATTTGGGGATAACAGGTATCCGATCGACACTGGCCGTCTGTGGAATCATCACAGCTACGAAAACATACTTTACGGTATGGATTTTCTCCGTGACGAGTGCCGCGAATGGTTCGGCGAAAACCGCCCGCGTCCAGGAGTTCTCAAAAAAGTACGAAACGCAATTGACGCCGCGCCCGCTAAGCTGCCGCCGCATGTCGTCTGGTTGAAGCGTATGGTCGGTATGGCGGACTACGCGAGTTAAAGATTCGATGGCGGGCAGCCTGCCCGCCACCCTTCGGGCTCGCTACGCGCATGCAGTAGGTGAAAATCGCGCAGCAATTTTCGGTCATTTGATGCGTTAGAAAGAACGCGCGATTCCAGTCAGAACGCCTGGATCGCGAATTGAGACGTGATCGATCAAAATGGTCGGGCTGGCCGAATTTCAACCGGCGGCCCCTGCCTGCCGAAGACATTAGGTCGTTTACAAGCAATTGTTTTTAATAGACATGCTGGAGACGCTCGCAGACACAATTGCATAACGGGTCATAACAGATCCGTACTGATCCCGGCAATTCTCCGGCAGTGCACGCACGACCGGCACGCTGCCGATCGGCCTCAAAGACGCTGCCTTTAACCGTTGGCATTACAAAGTCCCGGTACCAGCTCTCGAACTACATACTTGAATGACGACGAGGATTGGGTGATACCATTTCTGCGCGCTCACACCGGATTCCCAGAAAATGTTCGAACAACTTGGCACGATTCACGCCCTTCTGCCGCTCGGCGTAGGCTTGCTTGCACTGATCGCGGCCGCGGTCATCATTAATCTGATCGTCAAGCACGTTTTGGTCCGCGCCGTCCGCGCGTTCGCCAAACGATCCAACGTCACCTGGGATGACGCGCTGGTCACGCACAATGTCTTCGGGCGTCTCGTGCAGGTTGTGCCGGCGCTAATCGTATTCGGTGGCGCGCCGTTCGTCCCCGATTTGGCGGAAGGCGGCGTCCAGCTCATACGCAATGTCGCGATGGGCTACATGGTGTTGATGTTGACACTGGCGCTGACTGCCATGCTCAGCGCGGCAAATACGATCTACGCGGCCTCGCCGGTGGCCAAGGACCGTCCGCTAAAGGGATTCGTGCAGCTCGTGCAGATCCTTGTATGGATTCTCGGTGGCGTGCTGATCATATCGGCAGTGCTGGACCGCTCACCGCTGCTGCTACTCAGTGGTTTTGGCGCGATGACCGCTATCCTGTTGCTGGTGTTCAAGGACACGATCCTGTCACTGGTCGCCAGCGTACAGCTGACCGCTCAGGATATGGTCCGCGTCGGTGATTGGATCGAGATGCCGCAGTTTGGTGCGGACGGTGACGTGGTCGATGTACAGCTCCACACCGTCAAGGTGCAGAATTGGGACAAGACGATCACCACGATCCCGACGCACCGGTTAATCACGGACTCGTTCAAGAACTGGCGCGGTATGTCACAGTCGGGCGCCCGGCGGATCAAGCGCGCCATTTTTATTGATGTGTCCACGATCCGCATGCAGACGCAAGACGAAGTTGATCATTTCACGCGTTTCGCGTTGCTGAAGGACTACATCAAGAACAAGGAACGGGAGTTGGCCGACTACAACGCGGGACTCGCGACCCATGTGGACGCGGAAGTAAACAGGCGGAGGCTGACGAATGTCGGCACCTTTCGTGCGTACGCGTACAACTACCTGAAGAATCACCCGAAGATCCACAAAGGTATGACGCTGATTGTTCGTCAGCTCGGCCCGGGGCCCGAGGGACTGCCGTTGGAGATTTACTGCTTCACGAACACGACCGAATGGGCTGTCTACGAAGACATCCAGTCGGACATCTTCGATCATCTGCTGGCAATCGTGCCGGAATTCGGGCTGCGCCTGTACCAGAAACCGGCGGGTTCAGATTTGGCGAACCTCAAATAATCTGGTCGGGGTGAGAAGATTCGAACTTCCGGCCCCTGCCTCCCGAATCCAGATCTTGGATGTTAACTGATTGTTTTTAGTGATTAATCAGGAGGCGTCCACGGACATGACTACAGTACTGTGCATAATGGTGCAGCAGTGGCTCCCGCAAAAATCCTGCGGCTATTTCACCCGCTCATCTCAGGTGGGTTGGGTCAATTAGAGCACGGGACTGACGTCAGGCGTTTGTCCCGAACGATGAGAACAAGTCCGAGTTTATCCGGGACGGCAATTGCGGCACTGACAATGGGCGTGCGCACATCGGGTCAAAGCTGTTTCGGCCGCTGCCGGGCACCCGCAGCTCGGCTCCTACCACGTCAACTAGATTTCCAGCAACTGATCCAGGGGTACGCGGTGATGCGACCACCTCTCGACAATAGATGTACTACTTGAAAAGCTCTGCAGTCAGACAAATCTGTTTATCGTGCTAAACTAACTATCTTGATCTGTCATCGCCGTGCATGTCGCTGGAGCCAGAGGTTTTTTTTGATGTGCCACCTGATTCTACTGCTTCCGGTCATTGCGCTTCCGGTATTCTGGCTGCTGCCGATATCCGCTTCGATACCAATCTACGCGACAGTTTTCGTTATTTCGGCCTGGATCTATTGGTATGTGGTTCGGGTGATGCGCCGCCCGGTCGTAACCGGTGCCGAAGAACTCCAACATGGCGTCGGAAAGGTGGCGTCCATCGATGACGACGGCGTCATCCGCATAAGGGTCGACGGTGAGTTATGGCGTGCCAAGGCGGCTGCACCACTCAAGGTCGGCGATAAATTGCGTGTGGTCAGACTCGAAGGACTGGTGCTTCACGTTGAACCGTTTTCGGAACCGGCGGAGCAGGCTGCGCGCGCAGTCGACGAGGCCGTGGGGCAGTAAGTAATCCCCTCTGGATATACTCCGGCATTGAAAATTTGCCGCCGGTCGTAAAGGATTGGAAATTCTATCGCGTCGGCGGGCTCTGGGGATTGGAAAGCGGGCGCTGAATCCTTATGCAGAGTCCGAATAAGCGGGCGCTCCGTGTAGCTCAAATCGTCAAAGGCTCAGACGATTATTTTCGGCTATTGGGTGTTGCGCGACCCACCCGGTATCTGTTTTCAACCCAGCGCGCGTCGCTCGGCTGGCAATGTACGCCAGCGTGCGCGTATCGCCTGATATTGTTCGCTCGATAGTGGTCCGGCTGAGACATTGGCATTGTTCTGAGACCATCGGCCAAGTGTCGCCGTTCCGACTATAGCCGTACGCACGCCAGATGTGCTTGTCACGAAACGCAATGCCATGCCGCCAGCACCGCCCGGTCCAGCGTCCTTGAGTGCATCGCCCTTGAAAAACGGATAGCTCATTGGACCGATGAGGTCCCAGTACTCTGTGTACCATTCCCACTCTGGGGGTTAGGCACCGATTCCCCGGACAGTTTCGGTTAGCCTGATTTCGTTGTTCTTTTCGCGTTCAAGTTTACTGCGCATCCTCGAATTGTAGAAACCCTCGAAGTAATCGAAGATATCTGCTCGAGCTTCAGTCCGTGTTCGATACTGACGTCGGTTAACGCGTTCTCGTTTGAGCATTCCGAAGAACCCTTCGACGAGTGCATTGTCGGCGCAGCTGCCGATGCTGCTCATGCTGCAGGTCACGTTGTGGCCTTTGAGGAAACGCTGGTACTCGTCGCTGATGAACTGGCAGCCTCGATCGGAATGCAACACCAGTCGTGATCGATCCTGGCGCTGCCAAAGCGCCATAAAGACGGCCTGAAGCACGAGCTGACGATCCTGGACCGCACTCATCGACCAGCCGACGACCAATCGTGAGTACAGATCGATCACCACACAGAGGTACAACCAGTCCTCGACCGTGCGCACATACGTAATGTGGGTCGCCCACTTGGTGTTCGGTTCCGAGGCTTCGAAGTCGCGTTCCAGGTGGTTC
>JBHIDG010000277.1:0-4476 GCA_046760025.1 Woeseia sp.
GACGAGGAAAAACTGTCGCAGGCGATCGGCCGCGGCGGTCAGAACATCCGACTGGCCAGTGAGCTGTCCGGCTGGGAACTCAATGTCATGACCGAGAGCGACGCGGAGCAGAAGAGCGAGTCGGAGATGCGCGAGCTCATCGAAATGTTTTCCTCCCAGCTCGATGTGGACGAAGAGGTCGCGCTCATCCTGGTTCAGGAAGGGTTCTCGACCATCGAGGAAGTGGCTTACGTACCGACCTCGGAACTCGTGGAGATCGAGGAGTTTGATGAGGACATCGTCGGTGAACTGCGCAATCGCGCCCGCGACGTGCTGCTGACGCAGGCCATCGTTCAGGAGGAGAAGATCGACGAAGCGGAGCCGGCCGAGGACCTGCTGAGTCTCGAGGGCATGGACAAGGGGCTGGCGTTCAAGCTCGCAAGCGAAGGCGTTGTAACGCGCGAGGATCTCGCCGAGCTCGCCACGGACGATTTACTCGAGATCAATGACATGGATCAGGACGAAGCCGCGGCGCTCATCATGAAGGCACGTGCGCACTGGTTCGAAACGGAGCAACAGGCCTGATTCCTGTTTGTCCGGAGATAGACAATGGCTGATGTCACGGTTGCACAATTTGCAGATGTACTGAAAGTACCGGTCGAGAAGCTGATTACTCAACTCGACGAAGCGGGCATCAAAGTCAGCGGCTCAGACGACACGATTTCCGAAGACGCCAAGCTCGAGCTCCTGACACACCTGCGTCGCAGTCATGGCCAGGCGGACACATCGGTCTCCGCGGGCGCTCCACGCCGCATAACGCTGCGTCGCAAGTCGCAGTCCGAGCTGAAGCTGGCCGGCGCGCAGGGCCGGTCGCGCACGGTCAACGTCGAGGTACGTCGCAAGCGAACCTATATCAAACGTGACGTACTCGAGAAGCAGGCGCAGAAGGAGCAGGAGACGCTTGACCTCAGGCGCAAGGAAGAACAGGAACGCCTGGATGCCGAGAAACGCGAGGAGGAGCGGCTGAAGGCCGAAAAAGAAGAAAAGGCGCGGCTAGAGGAAGAGGATCGCCGCAAGGAGGTGGCAGCCAGGAAGCAGGCCGAGGATGAAGCGCGCGAAGCGGCCCGATTAGCCGCGGAGGCTGCTGCCGAAGAGCGGGCCCGGCTCGAAAAGGCGGAGCAGGACGCCCGGGAGCGCAGGGCCAAGGACAAGGAAAAGAAAAAAGGCAAACCGACCGAGACGCGCTATGGCCGCAAGGAGCTGCACGTTGCCGGCGACAAGAGCGGCCGCCGCAGGCGCAAGGCTCCGGTCAGGAGACGAGCCGTGTCGCTGGGTGCCGATGCCCAACATGCGTTCGAAAAACCGACCGCACCCGTGGTGCGCGAGGTGGAGATTCCCGAGAGCGTCGCGGTGTCGGAACTTGCGCAGCGTATGGCTGTGAAAGGTAACGAAGTGGTCAAAGTCCTGTTCAACATGGGCGCGATGGTGACTATCAATCAGGTCATCGATCAGGACACCGCGATACTCGTGGTCGAAGAGCTCGGCCACATCGCCAAGCCGGTCAGCGGTACGGCTGTCGACGAGGACCTGCTTGCAGACGAGCAGCCGACGGGCGAAGAGCTTGCGCGGGCACCGGTCGTAACCATCATGGGCCACGTCGATCACGGCAAAACGTCCCTGCTCGACTTTATCCGTCGGACCAAGGTTGCGGCGGGCGAGGCCGGCGGTATCACCCAGCACATCGGCGCCTACAACGTCAAAACGGACAAGGGCAATGTCACTTTCCTGGATACACCGGGGCATGCCGCTTTTACCGCGATGCGGGCCCGGGGCGCGCAGGCGACCGATATCGTCATCCTGGTGGTGGCCGCGGATGACGGCGTCAAGCCGCAGACAATCGAGGCAATAGAACACGCGGGCGCGGCCGAGGTACCCATCGTCGTTGCGATCAACAAGATCGACAAGGAAAACGCCGATGTCGAGCGGGTCAGAAACGAATTGTCGCAGCACGAGGTCATATCGGAGGATTGGGGTGGCGAGCATTTGTTCGCGAACGTCTCTGCGAAGACCGGCGAAGGCGTCGACGACTTACTCGATGCCGTACTGCTTCAGGCAGAGGTCCAGGATCTCAGGGCGGTTACCGATGGCCCCGCGCGGGGCATCGTGGTCGAATCCAGCCTGGAGAAGGGTCGCGGTGCGGTGGCCACACTGCTCGTGCAGGCGGGAACGCTCAAGCAGGGCGACATGATCATTGCGGGCGAGGAGTACGGCCGTATCCGAAACATGTTTGACGAGAGCCAGAGATCGATCAAAGAGGCCGGACCGTCGAGCCCGGCGGTCGTGCTCGGCCTGTCGAAGACGCCGAATGCAGGGGACGATTTCCTGGTCGTGAAAAACGAGCGCAAGGCCAGGGAGGTCGCCGAGTTCCGTCAGATCAAGTCCCGCGATTCGAAACTGGCTCAGCAGCAGGCGTCGAAGCTGGACGATGTTTTCAGCCAGATGACCGAGGAAGAGGGCGCGGTCGTCAATCTGCTGATCAAGTCGGACGTGCACGGCAGCACGGAGGCGCTGCGTGATGCGCTCACCAATCTCTCGAACGACGAGGTGCAGGTCAAGGTGATCAGCTCCGGTGTCGGCGGCATCACGGAGTCGGACGCCACGCTTGCCGCCGCGTCGAATGCGATTATTATCGGAGTCAATGTTCGGGCAGACGGCGCGGCCCGCGCCGCAATCAAGGAATCCGGCGTCGACGTGCGCTACTACAGCATTATCTATGAAGCGATCGACGACGTTAAAGGAGCGATCAGCGGTCTTCTGGCGCCCGAGATTCGTGAAACCATCATCGGACTTGCCGAAGTCAAGGAGGTATTCGTATCACCGAAGCTGGGCAATGTTGCCGGTTGCATCGTCATAGAAGGCTACGTCAAGCGCTCGAACCCGATTCGCGTCCTGCGCGACAACGTCGTGATTTACGAGGGTGAGCTCGAGTCTCTACGGCGCTTCAAAGATGACGTCAATGAAGTCAAATCGGGTACGGAGTGCGGAATCGGCGTAAAGAACTACAATGACGTCAAGGTCGGCGACCAGATCGAGTGCTTCGAACGGGTCGAGGTCGCCCGCAAGATTGACTGAGTCCGGTAACCCGAAGATTGCGCGAGACCGCCCGAGCTCATTGGCAACAATACGATTTGAATACGAATAACGGTTTACCCATATGGTGACACTTCGTCGATTTCGATGGCTGTCCGGTTTATGGCCGGATCTCGTCGCACCTGACTGGCTCTTCGCTCGAGCCATAGCCTGCTATGGCCCTCGGTCCAGAGCGGCGTCAGTTGCAACGATGTCACGCCCACAATTCCGGACTCTCGCGTAATCTTCGGGCTAGAGCAGCAGACAGTGGCACGAGAGTTTTCCCGAAACAAGCGATTGGCTGCGCAGGTGCTTCGCCTCCTGAGCGAGTTGCTGCGTGGCGAAGTGAAGGATCCGAGCCTGAAAGGCGTCTCGCTGACCAGCGTAGAGCTGACGCGCGATCTCGGTATCGCCAGAGTTCATTTCAGCCTCCTGAACCCCGAACATGATCCGGAGCCCGTGTTGCGGGGCCTGCAAAGGGCGACCGGCTTTCTGCGGGCCAAACTCGGCAGTGCGCTCAAAGTGCGCCATGTGCCGGAGCTTCGTTTTCAGCACGACGACAGCGTTGCCCACGGTATCGAGATCAGCAGGCTGATCGAAAACGCCAGCAACGCAGACACCGGCAGGCATGACATCGAAGGTCAGTGATGCGCCCGTGAACGCGCCCGTCAACGGTTTGTTGTTACTGAACAAGCCAGCCGGCATTACGTCGAATCAGGCGCTGCAGAAGGTCAAGAAAATACTGCAGGCGAACAAGGGGGGCCATACGGGAAGCCTGGACCCCGCAGCGACGGGGATGTTGCCGCTGTGCTTCGGTGAGGCGACCAAGCTGTGTGCCTACCTGCTCCATGCCGACAAGACTTACCGGGTCACGGCGCGTCTCGGCATTGCTACCGATACCGGTGATGCCGACGGCAAGGAAATCGAGACGGCCGACCTGCCGGAGCGGAACCGCAAGGGTTGGGAACAGCTACTGGAAGGCTTCCGGGGCGACATCGAGCAGGTGCCGCCGATGTACTCGGCGCTGAAAAAGGATGGCCAGCGCCTGTACGCGTTGGCGCGCAAGGGACAGACCGTCGAACGACAGGCCCGGTCCGTCCGCATTCACGATATCGGCCTGCTGGAAGTGAGCGGCAAGCGGCTGGTATTCCGGGTGCGCTGTTCCAAAGGCACCTACGTGAGAACCCTGGTCGAAGACGTCGCCAGGGCCGCCGGCACGGTCGCGCATACCGCAAGCCTGCACCGGGAGTCGGTCGGCGACTTTCGCGCCGAGGACATGGTGGACCTGACCGATGCCGGCAGGCTCGGCGATCATCTGCTGCCCGCCGACGCGGCCCTGGCCGGCTGGCCGGAGCGCGAGATCGATGA
>JBHIDG010000278.1:0-4465 GCA_046760025.1 Woeseia sp.
GGCGGATATTGCGGAAACGGGGGTGGAGTGCCTTGACCCGTTCCGCCCATGACGCCGGTGCGGCCCGAGGGCTGTCAATAGCGAAACGTATAGGAGAACTTGAGGTTCAGCTCGTTGTCGCTGCTCGTCAGGCTGTTGAGCGCATCCACCGAATAGCCCCGGTTCAATACCAATAACAACTCACGCCCGGCCTCCGGTATGTAGCGAAGGCGGCTGTTGAGGCCGACCGCCTCGGCCGAGTTGTCGTACTGGATCAGGTTGCTCCACGACCACATGGGATTGAATGCGATATCGGTCCGCAGGCTGGCAAGGTGCGAGGTGAAGCTGCCGCCCGGCAGGTCCACGACGTTCTCCGTGAACATCGCAGCCATCGAGAAATGCGCCGACTGTCGCCACTGTAACTCGACGAATTTTTCCAGCCGGTCGCCACCGAAGAAACCGCCGTCCTGCAAGGACAGGACGACTCTAACGGGCCTCTGCCGGCCGGTCGCGATCTCCGCGCGGTAACGGTCGAACTCGTACTCGCCCGCCGGTACTTCGAGGCGGTCGAAGAGCCGGAAGTCCTCGAGCACGCGTTCGGCTTGTCGTTGCCATTCGAACATCAGGAAGTCATCGCGGTGCGAATAGAAAGTGACGGGGCGAATTCTGAGCTCCTGCGACAATGAGTCACCGTTCATGTCGGTAACGAGCGTGGCATCGATGCGATGATTGATTGCGCGCCAGCGGCCTTTCCCGGGTCGGGTGCGATAACGGAATCCGGCTTCGTATTGACGGATGCCCGTACGATTCACGAAGCCCAATGCCGGCCGGAAGTTGTCCTGAATCTCGAGGGCCGCGATATTTGCGGCGATACGATCATTGGGCATCGATATCTCCGCACCAAAAGCCTGATCCCGGCCGTCGAAGCCGGTAGATTGACTCTTCTGGAGCCATAGCTTGCCTTCCAGAATCTGACCGAATGGACCCTCGCTGTTGCGATAGAGGAAATCAGTTCCGATTAGCGAATTCGAGTCGTTGGAGGCCGGGTCACCGTGCGTGAAGACGAAGCCGAGGGCGGATTCGTCCAGCACGTTGGCAGAGCCCCGGGCCACGACCAGGTCCCTGGCTCCGACGTTCCCGAACGCCTCCTGGCGAATTGCCAGCATGCCGATGTTGAATCTGCCGACACGCCCGGTCAGTTTTCCGCCTGCGTCGATGCCGATTGCCCGGCCGTCGTTGCTCAGGCCGATACGACGTGAGAAGAAAGGGCGTCCGTTGGTGTCGATGTTGCCGAACTCGAAGATGCCGGCGTCCTGCAGGAAGAAATCCCGCTTCTCGGGAAAGAACAGGGAAAACCGGTCGAGCGCGATCTGCTGGTCGTCGACCTCGGTGGTCGAAAAGTCGGTGTTCAGCGTAAAAGTCGCGTTCAGCGAGGGCGTGATCTTGTACAGCACATCGAGGGAAGGCGCGATCATCGAGGCGCTTTCCCCGATCGTGAAGTCGCGGCTCCGGATCAGGTTGACAGACGGCGTCACGCCCAGGCCGAGACCCTGCTCGATGCCGTTGATGCCGGACATCTCGCCCGCGTAGGCCGGCCAGTCCTGGCGCTCGTGGGACCACCACATGTTGAATTCCTGCTTGCGGACGATGCCGCGGCCGAAGTTCACGCCCCAGGTCTCGGATTTCGGGTCGAAGGAGATGGACTTGAAAGGGATCGCGATCTCCGTTGCCCAGCCGTGCTCGTTCAGCGCCGAGCGGGCATGCCAGATCGCGACCCATTCCTCGATGAACCGCGCATTGTTCTCACGCAATGCCTCTCGTCTCACGCCGTTGGCGTTGACCTGGAAAAAATAATCGTTGCGCTTGTTGTTGAAGCTGTCGAGCGTGACCCAGAAGCGGTCGTCGGAAAAAACGTCCGGCCCTGGATCATCTGGGTCGCCTGGATCCCGGAGGGATCACTGTCGCGCAGGTCGGCTGATATATACAGATAGTCGTCGTCGTAAAGGACACGCACGACCGTGTCCTCCGTGGGAGGTTCCCCGTCGCCGGGGTCCGTCTGGTGAAAATCATCGATGACGGCCGCCTGCTGCCAGACAGCATCGTCGAGCCAGCCGTCGATCGTCGGCGGCGACGCGGTCCGCGTGATTACGAAAGACTTGCGCTCATCCATATCGGTGAGCGCGAGCGCCGGTGACGCGAGCAGGGCGCCGGCGGCGATCAGGGCCCGGCAGAACAGCTTGACCATTATCTGATTTCCCCAAGGCAGTGACCTGAATGGGGGTTTGATACACACCAGCCGGAGAAGGTTTAGCCGCCTGCGACGAACGGGGGCCTGAGCACGATTAGCCGTGCAAGACCGGGGGCGGACTCCCCGGAGTCCGTCCCCGGTCAGAGATTGTCCGCGAAGCGACGGATAGCGGATTTGTACTTGCGGCTCAGCTTGAGCTCGTGGTCGCAGTCCAGCTTGAGGAAGTACTCGCCATTGCGGTGAGGTCGGAGAGAGCTCACGCGGTGGCGGTTGACGATGGCCGAGCGGTGAATCCGGACGAACATCCCGGGATCGAGGAGTTCCTCGAGGCGCTTCATGGTGCCGCGAAGGACGAATGTCTCGCCGCCTGCGTGAACGCACATGTAGTCACCGGCGGCGTCCACCCAGTCGATCGAATCGACATCGATGCAGTTGGTCCGGCGCCCGTCAGCGATCGCGAGGCGCCGCGGAAAGCGTGGTGTCTGCTTGCGCGCCTCGGAGAGGGCCGTCTCCAGCGTCAGTTCCCGCCCGGTGAGCTCGCAGACAAACTTCAGCAGTTTCGCTCGATGAGCCCGGGCCTCGCGTTCGTCCTGCGCGGCACGCGCACGTTTGATGGCCTCGGCGAGGCGCGAATCATTGATGGGCTTGAGCAGGTAGTCCAGAGCGTTGGCATCGAACGCGGCAATCGCGCACTCGTCGAATGCCGTCACGAAGATGACGTTGGGCATGCGGCTACCCGACAATCGTCGGAGAACCTCGAATCCGTCCATGCCGGGCATCTGCACATCGAGGAACATCAGGTCCGGCGCCGATTCTTTAACGGCAGCCAGTGCCTCCCGGCCGTTCCGGCTCTGACCGACGATCGACACATCGGCGTACTGTTGCAGCCGGATTTCCAGGCCGCGGCGGGCGAGTTCCTCGTCGTCAACGATCAGGGTTCGAAGTGTCATCGTCGGTCTCGAAGGGTATGTTAATCGTAATGACCAGGCCGCTCGGATCGTTCGAAGCCAGCGTAAATGCCTGGCCGTCACCGTAAAACTGCTGCAAACGCTGCCGGGTATTCTCGAGCCCGACGCCCGAGCCGTTACCGGCCTGTTGTTGACTGTTCAGACCCGGTCCGGTGTCGGAAAGTTGCAGAATAAGCGTGCTTGCATGCACTTTGGCGGAGATCCTGATCGTTCCGCCGTCCTCGATGGGGGCTATCGCGTACTTGATCGCGTTCTCGATCAGCGGCTGGAGTATGAGGCTGGGAACCAGTGCCTCGAGTGCACGCGGCTCCACCTCAGTGTCGATACTCAGGCGATCGCTGAACCGTACTTTTTCGATTTTCAGATAAAGGTCGAGCGCCCCGAGCTCGGAACCCAGGGTGACGCGCTTCATCGGATCGTTGTCCAGCGTGTAGCGCAGAAAATCACTCAGGCGGCTGACGGCCCGATTTGCGGCCTTGTTGGCGCCGTCGAGAATCAGCGTCGAGATCGCATTGAGGGTGTTGAAAAGAAAGTGCGGATTGAGCTGATACCGCAGCATCTTCAGCTGCGCCTGGTGCGCTGCCGCGGTTGCCTGGAGGGTCCGTTCAGTCTGGTCCTGAAGTTGCCGGTAGTACTTGATGCCGAAATAGAGCCCGCTCCAGCAAAGCAGGATGTAGAAGGACCCCATCACGCCGCCGACATAATCTGCCCAGTGTTCGGGCCTCCAGCCCCCCTTGACCCATTCGTAGTAAATGGAGTTCGAGAACGACTTCCACCCGAGTGCGAGAACGTAGCAGATCACGATCACGCTGATCGCGATCGCGATGGGAGGTCGCTCCCACAGGCGCCGGTAAAACAGCCGCATTGGAATCGTCAACAGAAATCCGACCAGCGCTGTTGCCAGGATAACGGTGATGTATGAATCGGGTTTTTCGTGCGCGAGCGCGCCGAGGTAGGCCGTCAGCACATAGCCCGACCAGCCCGTTACATTCAGGATCCAGAAAAGTCGTCCGCGATCGCGAAGGAGCTCATTCAGCGTCATCAGGAAATACGAATGGATCAATCAAACGGGCAATTATAGTCCGGCGCCGAAATCGATCGGAGCGCCTTATCGTGTGGGAGGCACGCTTTACCCTGTTTAGAAGGGGACGGACCCCTGCGGGTCCGTCCCCATTTAAAGGTTGTCGGCGAAGCGACTTATTGCGGACTTGTACTGAGCTATTGTCAAATCTGGTGTATGCCGATGAAATCAAGCGGCGACCTGGTCTGG
>JBHIDG010000279.1:0-4452 GCA_046760025.1 Woeseia sp.
CACGACCGCTATTCAGTTGGCAAATGCAAAGGGCGCACGCGTGTTCGCGACCGCTGGTTCGACCGAAAAGTGCGCCGCCTGCGAAGCGCTCGGCGCAAAGAAGGCCGTCAATTACCGCGAGCAGGATTTTGTCGAAGAATTGAAAAACGCTACCGGCGGTGCCGGCATTGACGTAATTCTCGACATGGTCGGCGGCGACTATCTGAACCGCAACATCGATCTCGCCGCCCTCAACGGCCGCATCGTCATCATCGCCGCGCTCGGCGGCAGAAAAGCCGAGGTCAACCTGGCGCCGGTGTTCATGAAGTGCCTCGTCATAACGGGTTCGGTCCTGCGCCCCCGGAGCGATGCGGAGAAAGCCGCAATTGCAGCATCTCTAAAGAACGAGGTCTGGCCGCTGATCGAATCGGGCGAAGTGAAGCCCGTGATTCACAAGACCTTCCCACTGAAAGACGCAGCAAAGGCACACGCACTCATGGAGCGCAGCGAGCACATCGGCAAGATTGTGCTGACGCTCCATTCGTGACATTGCATATCCCACGATAGCCACCGCGCTTCCCTCGCCCGGCATAGGTCCCGCTCACCGATTGTCGATAAACTCGTCAACCGTCAGGCCGATATCGCGTGCTATCTGTCTGAGCAAGATCGGCGAGATATCACGGCCGGTATGGTCCGGGACGGTGGTTGCGCGGCCGTCAGGATGGCGGTACTGCTTGTGTGAACCGCGCTGACGGACTTCCTCAAAGCCGAGATTCAAGAGGATCTTGCTGACTTCACGCGGCTTAAGAACAGGCGCCTTGGGCACGTCAGACGGCGATGGTTTGCGTGCCTATGAATTCGGTACTGAGATCGGGCTCGCCGTCTTCCAGCAACATTCGCAGGACCTCGACGAGATTGGCATGCAGCTCATCCAGTGTTGCCCCCTGGCTATGCGCGCCCGGCAAGCCAGGTACATGCCCAACGTACAGATTGGTGTCAGCGCAACGTTCAATGACAGCGGTATATTGATGCATCGTTTCGATCCGATTGAGCAGCGGCCAGTATTTTAGCCGCAAAAGGGGGTGGCTGCCGAGGGTGGAGCAAAAGCCCGCAGGACTGGGCCGCCCGCTGGCCGACACCGGGTTGCCGGGGAATGAACGCCTTGGCCCGAGAATTGGGCGAATGGCCGCGCGGCAACGTCACGGCAAACAAAGCCGGAAGCTCGCGATTGCCGGGTCGCTCTACCTAGTCGGCCCTGAAAAAGCCGGTTTTCAGGCTGCACTCGGTGAAGATAGTAACGGCTTTCGCCTGAAAGCCTGTCGGATTTTGAGCCAAAAAATCCTCAGCTGCCTGAGGATCAGTCGCAGGTTCTGGCCAGCACCACAGAGGATCACGTTGATGGCATCACCCTGAGTACCTTTGAGGTGATTGCGATGCATAAGGCCGTCATTTTTCATGTGTCCGATGATCGGTTCGATCGCGTTGCGTCGTTTAAGCTCGCGCCGGATGCTGCGCGTTACACCGCGCTTCTGTCTTGCTTTGAATACCTCAACATCAGTCAGGTCGTGACCGCGATAACCCAGATCCACATAACAACGCTCGGGACGAAGGCCGGTTAATCGCTCAACCTGATCCAATGCGGTAGAGAGTGTATGCCCATCGTGTGGATTGCCCGGCATCGATTGCGCACCAACCACCAGGTTGGAGCGGTTGGTGGTGGCGATACTGGCTTTGACACCGAACTCGTAGCGCTTGTGCGTCTTGCCCTTGGCAATGCACTCAACCTCCGGTGCGTGCAGCGCGTAGAGTTTCTTTTTGTCGTGACGAAGCTGGTCGAGTAATCGTTTGGTTAATGCCATCGGCTCGGCAAAGGCGGCCTGGACTGATTCGGGTTGCTCGCAAAGTCTACACTCAATGTCCCGATACACCCGCCCCAGCACGGTTTTGAGCTTCGCGGTGGTGCGCCGCTGGCGGCGCAACTGGCGTGCATGCCCGTAACGGTTGTTCTTAAACAGCAGCCGTGGACCTACTCTTATGTAGCTCTGGCGCAGCGGCACACCGTGTGCTTTTGCCAGCCGCACCAGGCGCTCCCGGGCACGGTTGTAAAGCCTGGCGTCAGTTGGAAATGCGATCGCTTTTTCCTGCACTGTGGTGTCCACGGTGACCCGTTTCAGATCACGTGACTTCACCGCCTTCGACTCGATCGCCGCATCGATCGTCGCACTCAGTGACAACTCCATTCCCTGGTCACCTAAACGCTGACGCCAACGCGTCAATGAACTCGGGTTCAATGGCGGCTGGTGTTGAAAATAAGTCTCGCCGCAAAAGTATTGCCAGTATGGGTTCTCCGTCCAGCGCATCACCACCTGTTCGTCGGCCAATCCGTAGGTGTGCTTCAAGTAGTGCAGACCTGCAATCGGTCGCGTCGCGATGGCCGACCGGCCTTCCTCGCAAAACGCTGCTCCCCATTGCCTATCAAAGCGTTGCCAGTCGATCAAGCCGCCCAGCTTGACCAGCTCGTGACGCGTATCAATGAGGTTTTCCAGGCGATGACGAAACAGATCGTCGGTGGCTAAATCCGGTGGCGTTTGCGGCTTCATTTTTGCATCCGAAATTGCCAGCTTCGGAACGATATTTTACCATTCGCTGCTAATATCTTCTCAACAAAATGATCTTTTTCTTAAATATTTTCAGATGCTTATGACTTCTTCAGGGCCGACTACCTATGTCCTGCGCGTGAGCCAGGCTAGCAGCATTCTGATCTGCGCGTCATCGAGGCGGTCTTCGAAGGCCGGCATGAAACCTGCGCGTCCGAGGGCGATCGATCGTTCGATGTCTTCGATGCTGCCGCCGTAAAGCCAGATACCATCGGCCAGGCTCGGTGCGCCGAGCATGATGTTGCCCTCGCCCGTCGCTCCGTGGCAGGCGACGCAGTACTGGGTATACAGCGTTGCTCCCCGATCGTTATCCGGCTGCTCGCTACCATTGCCCAGTCGTTGAACATACCGGGCGACTGCCTTGACGCCGTCGTCACCGAGCGCGTCCCCCCATCCGATCATGGCCGCCTGCCGGCCGTTGCGAATGGTCTCCTCGATCCGGGCGACCTCGCCGCCCCACTGCCATTCGTCGTCCGTCAGGTCCGGAAAACGCGACGCCTGCCCGCTGCCATCATAGCCATGGCAGATGCCGCATTTCCTGGAGAAGATGCGCCGCGCCGAAGCCATGACGGCCATGTCGCCGCGAAGCGCCAGCAGGGTCGAGTTCGCGATTCGCTGCCGATCCTCACCGAATTGCTCGCCATAGGATACGAAGCTCTCGTCCAGGCGGCCGCCCTGCGACCACCGGAGCACGCCGCTGTAGCTGCCCAGGCCCGGATAGAGCATCAGGTACACGACCGAGCACACCATGAGTGCGAGGATCAGCCAGAACCACCACATCGGCGCGGGGTTCGAGCCTTCCTCGAGAGTCTGGTCCCAGACACGCGCTTCTTCTTCCTCGCCGTCGGCGGAAAAATAGACGCTGAAGACCAGCCAACCGAGCGCCACCAGGCTGACCAGCGTAATGACGGCAATCCAGCCTCCCCAGAAGTCCGTGGGCATGTCAGCCATCGGGTTGCTCGTCCTCCAGCGGTATGCGGGCGGCCTCGTCGATCGACTCGTCGGAGGCGCGCATGTACACCCAGACGACCAGGCCGATCATGAACGCCATGACCAGCATGTCGCCTGCAAAGATGAAAAAGGTCACGGCTTGTCTCCGTGACCGAAGGCGGTGCCGAGCTTCTGAAGATAGGCGACCAGGGCATCGAGATCTGTCTTGCCCTCGAGCACGGCATCGGCGGTCGCGATGTCCGCGTCGTCATACGGATGGCCGAGTTTTCTGAGTGCGCTCAGTCGCTGTCCTATATCGCCTGCCGCATTTGCCTGGCGCTCAGCCAGCCATGGATAGGCCGGCATGATCGAGTTCGGCACCACCTCACGCGGGTTCATCAGGTGCAGGCGATGCCACTCGTCCGAATACCTGCCGCCGACGCGATGCAGGTCGGGGCCGGTGCGCTTGGAGCCCCACAGGAAGGGCCGGTCGTAGACGAACTCCCCGGCGCGGGAGTACGGCCCGTAGCGTTCGACCTCGGCGAGCAGCGGCCGAACCTGTTGCGAGTGGCAGACGCTGCAGCCTTCGCGGATGTAGATGTCGCGGCCCATGAGCTCCAGCGGCGAATAAACGGTCGTCCTCTCCGTCGGCATCTCCAGCGACTCCTGGAACAGGCTCGGCAACACCTGCGCGACGCCGCCGATGGCGGATACGAAGAGGATGCCGAATATCAATAACCCGGTATTCTCTTCCAGCTTCTTGTGCAGTCCGATTCCGCTCATGAGCTAGGCACCGTGTTCCGCCGGGGGCCGAACCTGAACGGTCTTCGCCCCCGATATGGTCTTGAACAGGTTGAAGGCCATCAGCGCCGCGCCGGAGAGGAAA
>JBHIDG010000280.1:0-4435 GCA_046760025.1 Woeseia sp.
CAGACACCCTGCAGATACCAGCCGTCCTGATCGCCGGCGTACGGAATTCCGGCAAAGTCTCCGTTCTCGTCGCGGCGGAAGTACTCGCCCTGGGTTTTGAAATTCCGCACCGTGGGATTCCCCTCCGGCGCCCACTTCCAGACGAAATCCAGGCCGGAGAGATCGCTGTCACCGCTGAAGATCTCAGTCCCCGTGCCTCTCTCGCCGACATCTGCAGCCAGATGTGACAGGCCCAGCTGCCAGCTATGGCTGGTGCCGAGATCTCCGCCGATCTTGGCGAACAGGGAAACGGTGTTTGCCGAAGACCCGCCGCTGGCACTGGAGGGAAAGTTGCTGCTCCAGTCGAGCTCGGCGCCGAGCTCGAGCAGCATCGTCGTCGGCGCAATCCACCGTAGCTGAATGCCATCGGGAATATACTGACCACCGAGGAACGCCTGGTAGGGCAGGGGCCGGTCGGCGAAGTCGTCGGCATGGCGGTGAAACTTGTTCAGGTAACCTATGCCTGAGAAATACCGTCCGCCGCGCAGCGTCAGTCCGTTCGACAGGCCCGTCGTCTGTATCCATGCTTCTTCGACCGCGATCTCGGTCTCGCCGTCTTGGTCCTCCAGCGCCAAGGTCAGATTGCCGAAAAACCGCGGGTCGATATTCGCATTTATATTGAAATCTGACTCGCCCAGGGAAAAACCCGAGCCGCCGGGGCCGAGCTCGCCACCGGGCATGAACCCCGGAATTTCTTCCCAGCCGGGATCGACATCCGCAAATCTGGCAACTTGCACGCCGCCGATGGCCGGGTTGAACGTATTGGGCGCGGACGCTCCGGCAGTCAGGTCAATTGCCGTTTGCTCGGCAATTTCCATCGCCTGGTCTGCGTCACGAGCTGCGTCCTGTGCGGCACGTTGCGCACGGTCCAGTCTGTTCTCGAGCGCCGAAATGCGGCTCTCATAGTCATTTTTCATCTCCTCCAGCAACTGTCGCAGCTCTGCGACCTGGCCCGACAGGTCCTGTGCGTTGAGCGTTCCCGCCGACAGCAATATCGAGGTTAGAAATAACCCCAGTCTTTGTTTCAACATGATGTTCCACCACTCATGAATACCGCCCCGGCGTCTGCGTGCGATGGCCTCATTCCTCATGGGCCAGAAACACGTGATCGCCGAATTCGTGAAATTCTAATGGCCCGAAGGCGCCGGTCCTGCGTGGAGTGGTATCGGGGGTGCCCGCTGGCGGGCGAGGGGAAGATCAACGGAATGCGGCGCGGGCGCCGGTTCGGCACAAGTTCCCGCCGCGCAATGCGGAAACTCGACATCTGCATTGGAATCCACACATGCAGAGCTCAGGGAATGAGCTGCCACACAGATCGAACAGACCCGGGCCTGCGGGCTACCGAGCTCGTGTGTAAACGCATGTGCGAGCGCCCCGGTTTGCGCGGCCAGAAAAACGGCCGCCAGCAGGACACAAAGTGGTCTCTTGTAAGATCGATGCCGGGTACGCATAGACGCGGATTCTAGCAGCTCGTCGATACGATGACCCTTCTCCCGTCTCGGGATTTCCGCAGTACCTGCTTCGAAACGCATCTGGTTGAACGAGTGTGCTGATACCGAGAGGTGATTATTTCGGCCGAACACCGCACACAACAATCTGGTTCGATCCGTCGGCGCCAATCCCATTTGACCTAATGCTCGTCTCCGGCCCGGAAAGTTGGTGACGGTTGATCCTGTATTCGCCTAAATCGTACTTTTCTAGGAGAATAGTGGACTCGCCAGGCGAACACCTCTGATGAGATATAAATTGCGCAGAATCCTGATCGCAGCCGGCGGGCCCGTAGTCATCCTCGCCCTGCTCGGGGCCTGTGCGACGACAACCAGGACGGTGCTGGTGCCGTCGGCAGACAGCAGAGACTGTGTGGTCCTGATGCATGGCCTGAATCGCAGCTATCGCGCCATGAGCAAGATGGCCAAAGGCCTTCAGGAGGCGGGATTCTCGACGGCAAACGTCGATTATCCGTCCCAGCTAGGCCCGATCGAAGAACTCGCGCCAATTGTTGTCAACGAGGGCCTCGAGAAATGCCGCGCTACCAACCCAGAGCAGGTTCATTTCGTGACCCATTCGATCGCCGGCATTCTGCTTCGTTACGCGCACAATGAATCGCGCATTCCCGACCTCGGCAGGGTGGTCATGCTTGCACCACCGAACCAGGGCAGCGAGCTCGTCGACAAGACCAAACACTGGCCGGGCGCCGAATTGATTTCCGGGAAGGCCGGCCTGCAGCTCGGTACCGATGAACAGAGCATCCCGGCTCAACTGGGTCCGGTGGACTTCGAGCTGGGCGTGGTCGCCGGCACCGGTACGATGAGTTTTTTCTCCGCAATGCTCCCGAATCCGGATGACGGCAAAGTCTCGGTGGCGGAAACGGAAGTCGAAGGCATGGATGACTTCCTGGTCGTCAAGAAATCACACCACTACATCATGACCAGCGACAAGGTCATCGAGAACACCGAAGCGTTTCTGCGCACGGGCAAATTTCCCGACTCGATGGCGGCAACGAGTTCGGTGTTATCGCCCCAATAGTTGGTCCTACTCCGATACTGGAACACCACGGCCCGGCGTCCAGGGAACGCCGGCCGCGTCCAACTTCTGCTTGAGAGCACGGAACTCCGTATCGATCAATCGATCGAGGGCCCGGCCGACTTCGCCGAACTCCTCATCGGCGATCTCGAGACTGCGTGCCTGGGTTGCCGTCGGTCCATATGCCGTCGACAGTGCTCCGAATCCCGCTACGCTCAGGCGCTGGTCGATGGCGACCGGCCCCGGATCTCCCATGTAGGCGCGCGCCTCACTCGTTGTCAATCGGTCCCTGAGCCGCTTCGCGCGCTGCGCGATCGAATTCGATTCGTCGTAGAGGATCGCTTCGGCCGTCGACCGGGTAATAGCTTCCTTGATCGCGTCGATCGCGATAACGAGCTCGTCAATTGCCGATACCGAGCCACTGACGGCCCTTCTCAATTCGTCGACGCGACGCGAGAAAGCGACTCGCTCGGCCTGAGTTGCCCGCGTCAATGTCGGCTGGCGAATCGAGTTTAGGTTGAAGGTTTGTGACTGATCCAGATCCTCCAGCTTGCCGTCGATGCGGCGCGCCAGGCGCACGGAATACGTGCCGGGTTCGACGAGGACCCCGGCGGGTTCCTGCCGCGACGGTTCCCGCTGATCCTCGGGCACCCAGGGTTCAACCGCCGGGTATCGAAGGTCCCATGCGACGCGATGAAAGCCGGCGGTTACCGGTCCCTCGATATGTCTTATGACGTTCCCGCCCGAATCCGTAACTGTCAGCACCATCGCGGGCTGGTCTTCCAATGTTTCCTCCTGCAGTGCGTCCCAGCCGGGATAGGGCGTGTCCTCGCCTGCCTCCTCCAGTGGTTTTTCGCGTTTGCGCCGCTGCTCCTGCAGCTTAAGAATCTGTTCCGGCAGATAATAGGTGAACGTGGCGCCGAAAGGCGGGTTCGGCGCCTGAAAAAAGGCGGCGCCCTGAGATGCCCTGCAGCCATCATTCGAACAGCCGAGCGGCCGCTTCGGAACATACCAGCGCGCATCGCGCACGGGAAAGAGAACCGTCTCATTCTCCAGCATGTCGGCACTGAGCTGGCGGAGTGGCGTGTAGTCGTCCAGCACATAGAATCCGCGACCGAATGTCGCACCCACGAGGTCGTTCTCGCGCTTCTGGATAGCGAGATCGCGGAACGGGATGTTGGGAACTCCCCCGGACAGTTTGACCCACTGGTTGCCGCCCCGGACACTGAAGAATACGCCGAACTCGGTGCCAAGGAACAGCAGGTCCGGATTTGCGTGGTCCTGGACCAGCCGCCACACGATATGCCGCTGCGGCAGGTCGCCCGTGATACTACGCCAGGAACGGCCGCGGTTGGTACTCCTTAATACATACGGGCTGAAGTCGCCGCTCTTGTGATCGTCGACAACGACGTACACGGTATCCGGCAGGAACAGATCGGCTTTGATGTCGTTGACGAAGAAGAACTCCGGTACGCCGGGCAACTTGTCGCTGCTGCGCCAGCTCTGTCCGCCATCCTCGCTGACGTGAATCAGACCGTCGTCGGTGCCGGCATATAGAAGGCCCTCGACAACCGGCGATTCCGACAGCGAGGTGATCGTGCCGTATTTCGACATCGCGTAGAGGTCCCAGGGCTCATCGAAGCTCCAGACCCGGCCCATCATCGGCTGCGCGATCCGGTCGATGCCGCGCGAAAGATCGCCGCTGACCGCCTCCCAGGAATCGCCGCGGTCGTCGCTGCGCCAGACACGCTGGCTGGCGAAGTAGAGCCGGGAAGCGTCGTGCGGGCTGATCAGGACAGGTGAGTCCCAGTTCCAGCGTTCCGACATCTCATGCTTTTCCGGCTGCGGCTTGATGTAAACGGACTCGCCGGTG
>JBHIDG010000281.1:0-4431 GCA_046760025.1 Woeseia sp.
GTCGACCTATATCGCCAACCCGCGCGGTACGATCGAAGCGCAGGCGAGTTACGGGGATGACGAGTTACTCGTTCACGAGATCGATCTCGATATGGTTCGGGAGGTTCGCAACACCTGGCAGTTCTTCCGTGACAGGCGCCCGGAGACTTACGGACCGTTGAGCGAAATCTGAGAATACCACGGAGGCTTTTGGACAAATGCAGGAAACTGTTCCGCATAGCAGGGCTGTAGTGGTCGGCGAGTTCTTCGAACTCGATGCCGGGGACGACGTCCTGACGAGCCCCCGTTACAACGAAGACATGGCGCCTACCAGGGTCGATCAGCGAACCTGGACGAGATGGAACATCGCCGCGCTGTGGGTCGGAATGGCGATCTGCGTGCCTACCTATACCCTCGGCGGCGTACTTACCGCTTACTTCGGCCTGTCCGTCACCGAGGCGCTGTGGACGATCCTGATCGCCAATATCGTCGTACTGATTCCGCTTACCCTGAATGCGTATCCGGGGACACGCTATGGCATTCCGTGCCCGGTCGTATTACGCGCCTCCTTCGGCATTGTGGGTTCAAACGTGCCGGCGCTGATTCGCGCGCTCGTCGCATGCGGCTGGTTCGGCGTACAGACACTGTTCGGCGGCATCGCGATTCACCTGTTGTTTTCGGCGCTGTTCGACGGCTGGGCCACGCTCGGCGGCACCGGGGAAGTCATCGGTTTTTTTATTTTCTGGGTTGCCAACGTCTGGGTTGTCATTCGCGGCTCCGAATCTATCAAGCACCTCGAATCGGCGGCCGCGCCATTGCTCCTGGTGGTGGCCATCGGACTGGTCTTCTGGGCCGGCCCGAAGGTGTCGATCGGCGAGGTGCTGGCGACGCCCGCCAAGCGGCCGGACGGCGCAACATTCGCAGGCTATTTCATGGCGGCACTGACCGCAATGGTCGGCTTCTGGGCGACGCTGTCGCTGAATATCCCCGACTTCAGCCGCTTCGCACGGTCACAGCGTAGCCAGATCATCGGCCAGATCATCGGGCTCCCGCTGACGATGTTCCTGTTCGCGGGCCTCGGGGTGCTGTTGACTTCGGCATCGACGGAACTCGTTGGCGAGACTATTTCCGATCCGATCAACCTTATCGGCCGCATCGACAACACCGCCTGGGTCGTCCTGTCGATGCTCATGATTATTCTTGCGACGATTTCAACCAACACGGCCGCGAATATCGTATCTCCGACAAACAGCTTTCAAAATATCGCGCCGAAGTACATCAACGAGACCAAGGGTGTGATCGTCACCGGTATCATCGGCATCCTGCTGATGAGCTGGGAGCTGCTCAAGAAGCTGGGCTGGCTGGATTCCGACGTCAGCGTCGAAAGCCTGTATTCGAACTGGCTCATCGGTTACTCGAGCCTGCTCGGGCCGATTGCGGGAATCATGATCGTCGACTATTTTTTAGTAAAGAAGCAACGATACGAGCTGCCGGACCTGTATCGGGACGGCGGCGTCTACCCAGCCTGGAATGCCGCAGGGCTCGTTGCATTTCTTATCCCCGTCGCATTGACGGTCATCGCCATAACGACCGGTAGCATGATGTGGTTTTACAGCTATGGTTGGTTTACAGGATCTTTGCTTGGTGGAATTCTCTATTATTTGGCGAGCACCACGCTTAAGAGGTAGGAATAATGTCTGTTTTAATCAAGGGTGGAACAGTAGTAACCGCGGAGCGGTCTTTTCGGGCCGATTTGCTGTGCGGTAGTGGCAAGATTCAGGATATAGGGACGGGCCTGACTGCCCCCGGTGGCTCGGAGGTCATCGATGCCGGTGGCCAGTATGTCATGCCCGGTGGCATCGATCCGCACACGCATATGCAACTGCCGTTCATGGGCACAGTAGCCAGCGAGGACTTTTACACGGGTACGGCGGCCGGGCTCGCCGGCGGGACGACGATGATCATCGACTTCGTTATACCGAACCCACAGCAGAATATTCTCGAGGCCTACCATCAGTGGCGCGAGTGGGCCGAAAAAGCCGTTGCCGACTACAGCTTCCATGTCGCCATCACCTGGTGGGACGACACGGTCGAGAAGGACATGGAGACGCTGGTGAAAAACCATGGCGTCAACAGCTTCAAGCACTTCATGGCCTACAAGGGCGCGATCATGGCTGACGACGAGATTCTCGTTAACAGCTTCTCCAAAGCCCTGCAGCTCGGGGCGATCGTCACAGTTCACGCAGAAAACGGAGAACTCGTTTTTCGCCTACAGCAAAAAATGTACGACGCCGGGATCACCGGGCCCGAGGGTCACCCGCTGTCGCGCCCGCCCGAGGTCGAGGGCGAGGCCGCCAACCGGGCCATACGCATTGCCGAAGTGCTGGGCGTTCCTATCTACGTCGTTCACAACTCCTGCCGGCAATCTCTGGAAGCGATTACGCGGGCGAGAAACGAGGGGCAGCGCGTATTCGGCGAGGTGCTCGCCGGCCACTTGCTGGTCGACGATTCGGTGTACCGCCATCCCGATTTCGAAATCGCCGCTGCGCATGTCATGAGCCCGCCGTTCCGGCCACCGGAGCACCAGAGGGCGTTATGGCGGGGCCTGCAGTCCGGAAACCTCCAGACGACTGCGACCGACCACTGTTGTTTCTGTGCGGATCAGAAGGCGGCGGGCAGAGACGACTTCAGGCTGATACCCAACGGCACCGCCGGCATAGAAAATCGCATGGAAGTGCTGTGGCATCACGGCGTCAACACGGGTCGCCTGACCATGAGCGAATTCGTTGCCGTCACGTCCACCAATGCGGCGCAGATATTCAACATATATCCGCGCAAGGGAAGCATTTCCGCAGGCGCCGATGCAGATATCGTGGTCTGGGATCCGAAGGCTACGAAGACCATATCCGCAAAAACCCATCATCAGAATGTCGATTACAACATCTTCGAAGGCATGACGGTCGAAGGTTGTGCTTCGCACACGTTGAGCCAGGGTAAAGTCGTGTTTGCGGAGGGCAAACTGCATGTCGAGCGCGGCGCCGGCAACTACATCGACCGGCCCGCATACGCGCCGTACTACGATGCCCTCGCCAGGCAGGCCGAGCGTAAGAAGCCCACGCCGGTCAATCGGGATGAGCGTCAAACACTGAAACATGCCCAGGGATAACAACGCCCCGGTCCGTCCTCGCCGACTCTCCGACGAGGAAATCTCCCGCAATTTCAGCGACATGCACCCGCCGCTCGGGCGATCGGAGGCGCTCATCGAGGCAGACCGCTGCTATTTCTGTTTCGACGCTCCCTGCACGACGGCTTGCCCGACCGGCATCGACATCCCCGGATTCATCCAGAAGATTCGCAGTGACAACATCAAGGGATCCGCGCGCACGATTCTGCGCGAGAACATCATGGGTGGCATGTGTGCGAGAGTCTGTCCGACCGAAGTATTGTGCGAGCAGGCCTGCGTCCGCAACACGCACGAGGACAGGCCGGTCAACATCGGCCTGTTGCAACGTTATGCAACCGATCCCGTAATCGACGAGCACGTCAAACTGTTCGAATACGGCCCCGAGTCCGGAAAACGCATCGCGATCGTCGGGGGTGGGCCGGCGGGACTTTCCTGCGCCCACAGGTTGTCGACGCTGGGACACCCTTCCGTCATATTCAACTGCGATCAGAAACCCGGCGGCCTCAACGAATACGGCATTGCGGCCTACAAGACCGTCAATGATTTTGCCCAGCGGGAAGTCGGGTACATTCTCTCCATCGGCGGCATCGAAGTCAGGAACAATGTATCACTGGGGCGGGATTTCACGCTATCCGATCTGCAGGAGGAGTTCGATGCTGTTTTCCTGGGGTTTGGCCTCGGGGCGGTCAACGATCTGGGACTCGAGAACGAGCGTATCGACGGCGTATTGAACGCCGTCGAGTACATCGCCGATTTGCGCCAGGCGGAGAACAAATCGGATCTTCCGGTCGGCGATCACATCGTAGTCATCGGCGGCGGCATGACGGCGATCGATATCGCCGTACAGACCAAGCGCCTCGGCGCCGAAAATGTCGACATCGTGTACCGGCGCGGGCCGGAACACATGGGTGCCAGCCGCTACGAGCAGGAATTTGCCCAGACCAGCGGCGTAAGGATTCGCCACTGGGCAAAACCCTCGAAACTTCTTGCGGCCAAAAGGGTTGCCGGTGTTCAATTCGAGCGAACGACGTTGGATGACGACGGCAAGGTCATTGGCACCGGGGAATTCTATTCGCTGGACGCCGACATGGTGTTCAAGGCTATCGGCCAGATCCTGTCGCAAGAGGCCCTCGGGGCCGTCACCGGCATGATCGAGCTTAAAGACGGCAAGATAGTGACGGATGAGAATGGGGGAACCTCGGTGCCGGGGATCTGGGCGGGAGGAGACTGCATACATGGCGGCGATGATCTGACAGTCTCGGCCGTGC
>JBHIDG010000282.1:0-4409 GCA_046760025.1 Woeseia sp.
CCTCAAACCGCGCCGGCCGATACGAGCGGTCGGATCGGTAGCACTCAGGTGGCTATTCCGCCGAATACCCTCGGCGTCGCGGACCCCGCAATACGAAGCCAGCGACGCGAGATCTTGAATCTGATGCGGCCGGTGCGAACCGGTAGCTATGCGGTCTCGGCCCCTGCAAACCCGCCGACCAGCACGGTTGAAATGCAAAGGGCCGCCATCTTGCAGCAGTTGCGGCCGCCGGGCCCACTTGAAGATCAAAGCGCAAAATGCCGCGCACCGTTCGACACCGCCGCGCCTGGCAGTTCAGCAACAACAGCAGCGGAACAGCTTCTCCAGGCGGCTGACGCCGGAAACGGTTGTATCGATGGTATCCCGTCACAGGGCGCGGGGACGGTCGCGATAGACGATCTCCCGATCGGCAGTGGCACCACCGCGCCTGGAAAAGGAATCGAATCCGGCGGTGGTCCCGGCCAGTCCGATCAGGCGGTGTCTGGCACCACGCGCACGCAGACTGTCGGCCAGGTCTGCGGGGTCAAGGTCGCCTTTTATCGGCCTGTGTCTCTGCTCCGAGCCAACCTCGGGCCGGGTAGAGCCTCAGGTTATCCGATCGCGTCGACACTCGACCAGTTGGTCTCGTTTGATCCCGGTGACATCAGCGCGAATCTGGCGACCATGAGTCCGCAAGAGCTGGCGGCAATGAAAGGGCTCGCAAGGCAGAACGCGACCAGCCTCGAAGTAGCTATCGAGCACTTGCGAATCAAGTTGACGCGAGAGCAGTTTCGCGCCGCATCGCCGGTCAAAACGCTCGATCAGGCGGCGGTGGAGACGATCATCGAATCTCTCAAGGCGGCAGTGCCGTTCTGGCTAGCGATGGAGGACCTGGGACAGAGCAGCGCTGGCTCGGGCCACGAGTCGGCCGTCGAACCGATTGATCAAGCCGAGGATGCGATATCGGCGCAGGGATTTGCCGCTTCCTTGGTCGACTGGCTTGACGGTGTTGCGGCCCAGAGCACGGCGTCTAAGATCGTCCGTGCTTCAGCTCAATCTTTCATTGAGATCATTCGTGCGGCCGAAGCTGCTTCGCAAGGCAGCAACGGCGCTGCAGTTGAGCACCTGGGAAAGGCTGCAAACGCCTCGTGGCCCCTGACCGAGATTCTGGTCCCTGAGAGCGCCGTACCCACACTGGCCAAGTCACAAGGGTACCTGGAGGCCGCTCTCATCATCATTGAATTGGGAACGCGCGCTTACGACGTCAATATGGCACGAGCGGATGCGATTGAGGCACAGACTGCCGCTCGGGATCTGTCATTCGAGCTGACAAATCATATCAATCGGCTGGACAAGAAGCTGCGGGACACACGGTTTGTCGAGCAATTAGTCGCGGAAAAATTACACTGCTCGTGACATGCCTCACCGGGGGACTTGAGCGATGCCAATGAATTTAGCGCGGCAAGGCTGGGGCACTTCAATCACAAACAGCTGCCGGCGATGCAGACCCCTTGCTCTTATTGCCATCCTGACTGTCTTATTCGGATGTTCTGCGCAGACGGAATACCACGACGTCGTGCGTCCGCAGGATATTGGCAACATCGTGATCCCTGCTGATGTTGGCGTGTATATTCCCCCGCAGGTTCGAAGTTACTCCATTGACTGCGCGAGCATCACATTCGATGTTGGGCCAACCGTCGCGGCAGCGGTTAACGACCAACTGTTACGCAGCTTTCAATCGGTATCATTACTGGCATTATTTCCGCCTGCTCCGGGCAATCTGGACATCGTCATCGTCCCACAGCCGACCTTTAACTGTACGGTGGGAATCATCAGTGTCACTGAGAATCTGGCACTGGACTTCTACATTTATAGTCCTGATGGCGAATTGCTTCGTACTTTATCGGAAAGCGGGAGTGCCGACATCTCCATGTTCGACCTGGATCCAGTCCAGAATATCGAAGCCGCAACTGATGCCATGCGCACGCTATCGAGGTCTGCGGTCGTGGAATTCGTGCATGACCTGGGGTCAGACCGCAGCCTGTATTCCAGCGTTCCGCTACGCGCTCCCGCCACGATTAATCTTTCGGCGGTCAGCGCAAAGGCAGCCGAAATGGAGCGACGCGGCGACTTGAATGGCGCGCTTGCGGTTTACACGAACGCGCTGCAGGAATTTGCGCCCAGTAGTTTCGGACCGGTGGCTCAACTCGTCAATGATGCGATTGACCTGTCTCTCAAAATCGCCCCGAACTTGCCCGTGCCTGAGACTGCGATGACGCATGGCGTCAATGCGCAAGAAGCCGTGCAGCAAGCAACGGCAACAGATGATTTTGAGAGGGCCCGGCGGGAGTTTCGGATGGCGCTGGCACTGGCTCCCTGGTGGGGCAATGCCTGGGTCAATCTGTCCATTCTCGATGAGCAGCTGGGCGATCCCTACGCCGCACGACTCGCTTTGGAGCACTATATTCGTGCAACTCCGCAAGCTCCTGACATAGCAGCGATCCAGGAGAAAATCGGCATATTGCGTGCCATGCCGCCGCCACAGTAGAGGAATGTCCGCGCGAACAGGCCTGCGCGGTCCGTCATGCAGGTGGACCCTGCTGTTTCCAGTCGTCTTGTTACAGACCCAGACTACGAAGCATGGCGCGCACTTCCGAGTTACGGACGCAGGCGCACCGATCATCACCGAAGCGACTGTCGCACCATCTGGTCGAACCATCCGGACACATCATGGTTTTCTTGGCCTCGCGTCGCTCGATGGCTTCGATCCTTTTGTTGACGTGAGTCCAGTCGCCGGTCAGGTGAGCTTCTTCGATAAGGTCTTGTGTGCTTGGCGCACAACCAAACAGGAAAAATAACGAAATTATACCGAGTGCTTTCACTTTGACGGAACCTCAAATTCCTCCAAAGCCTCGTTACTCGCTGTTGTAGTTCTGCATGGTGTCGCTCCCCCTGACACCATTGGTTCCATCCAACAGAGGCTATCCAATGTCGTATCTTTTGTATCACCGAAGGGGAAAAAAGCCGACGAACATCGTCACACAATCGCGCATTTCAGCCGGAAAAACTCGGCACTGTGACCCCGGTCACACAATGCAGGCGAGGGCATCGCAGCGTAAGTATTTCTTCGCATTGAATCCGCTTTCTAGCAGTGCCGTAATTTGAGAGACTGTACTTACGGCTGATAGCCGCTGTCATGCTGACAGGCCGAAAACGATGCGCCATTGCTTGCCGCAAAACCTTATTCTGACCTTTCTATTTATCGCCACCAGCGGCCTCGGCGCCGATTACGACAAAGGCTTCGAAGCCTACAGCGTTGGCGACTACGCAACGGCATTGAGCGAGTGGCAGCGGCTGGCCGAGCAGGGAGAGCCGAACGGCCAATTCGGCATGGGGCTGCTCTATGCGAACGGCTGGGGTGTGGACCTCAATGACGACGAGGCGCTGAGGTGGTACACCCTTGCATCGGATCAGGGTCATGCGGAGGCCGCATACAACATTGCCGTCATGAATGCGAACGGCTGGGGTGTGCCTCAGAGCGATGCTGAGGCGTTCAAATGGTACTCGATCGCCGCCGAACGCGGGTTTACTGCCGCTCAGACCAGTCTCGGCAAGATGTACGCAGTTGGTTTCGGCGTGCCGCAAGACAACGTGCAGGCCCATATGTGGTACAACATCGCCGCAATGCTCGACGATTTCAACGCCGAGTATGACCGCGATGAATTGGCGAGAATGATGTCGCCCGAGGAGATTGCGCAGGCCGAAGACCTTGCCAAAGCGTGGCTCGAAAATTACCGCGCTGCGCATGCGCAATGAAAAATCCCCGCCGAGGCGGGGTTTTCATGGTTCAATCGCCGGACTCGTCCACAAAGGTGATCTCGCGCATCAAATAGTCGCCGGTAATCTTTCGCATGCCCGGATAGTTTGTCTGCGCATACTCCGTCGAGGCATCTGCGTTCGCCTTTCCCCACGCTTCAATAAATGCATCGTAATCTTCCTTATTCGGGTGCAGGTCCGACGTATGTGAAAGCTTGATCACCAGCAGCAGGTTGAAATAGCCGCTCTGTGGCAGTTGGCTCCGGAAGATCCAGTAGTCTTCTATCTGACCCAGTCCTTTGGCGACTTCATTCGAGGCTGCCCAGGTCTGCTTGATTCCTTCGAGGTAGGCATCGTCCATGTTCGGATCGACCTTGACCGTCGTGACCGAATAGACTGCATCGCTCACGTTATAGTCTTTGTACGGCTCCAGATCCGCGATTGCCGGCAGGGCAACAAGCGCCAGCGCCAGTACTCCAAGCAATGATTTGCTGCTCATTGAACTCCTCCTTTTTATTGTTGTTCAATTAATTTTCCCGGCGCAATATATCACCGGAAACTAACGCACTCGTGTCCGGGTGCTGTGCCAAAAAGTAACCGTGCCAGGAGGGACC
>JBHIDG010000283.1:0-4406 GCA_046760025.1 Woeseia sp.
TGAGACCAGGTCGACTGGGTCAGGTATTTGACAGCCGTGCTGAATCGCTGGTTGCCCTCGACCAGGATGATATCGGCCACCTGTAACACCGATTGCAGCGTTTCAGGAGTGCTGACGGCGAAAGGCTCGTAATTCCGGACTCTACCGGTCAGATATCTGACCAGTAACGCCGTAATTTTTTGTCTAATCCAGGTCATCCTGTATAGACGAACCGCGGACCTTAACCGCCGGTGAGGCGATACCTTTATACGTGACAAACATGTCATCGTGGCAGCAGATCGGCACTGCCCGGGCGGCCCGGACAACCTGTAAAACCCTGCCCCGTATCGTCAGGGCAATCGGAGCACGCAGTGTCAGCGCAGTTTTTGCAACTGCCGGTTGCCTTATTCTCCCGACTTGGATAGCCGCATGTCGATCAGAATTCTTCAACCTGGATCTCCGGATGGTCTGCCGGCACCGCTACCCGGAACCAGATGAATGGCAGCAACGGATTTGGCAACCAGTACATCCAGGCGAGGTTTCTTATGCGCCGGCCATCTCCGAGTAACAGGTCCAACCAGACATAGAGAAACTTGTAAATGCAAAGACCGGGGATGTAATTGACGCGAAACCGATCCGTTTTCAGGTACTTTCGAGCGATGTAGAAATTGCCCTCGAAGGGAGTGATGCTCCAGCCGACAGGCCCTTCCGCGAGCAAGGCGCCTGTTTCCTTGTGCCTGATTCGTAAATGTTTCATAAGGTCGCCTGTGGAATCGAAGAGCCTCCCGACCGGGATAAGAGAAACCGCGAAGCTGACGCGTATTCATGCATCATCGTGACAATTGACCGGCCCTACCCGCCGATTATTACGGGCCCGGCCGCCGTACCGACGCCGGCAGCCGGGCCCGGTCATGCACGGCGGCGGTCACGCCGCAGCAAGCCGGGTATCGGCAGATCGGAATCCCCTGTTTCCCGTGATCACGAGGTAGAGCATTACCAGCGCGAGTACGACCTGGAATTCCATGCCACCCATGGGATGGGTGTCTGTCGGCACGAAGTTCCAGCGGCCCCAGTGGATCAGGGAGATGGCGCCGATTATGACCGGGATGTTGAACGCCGCGCCGATCCGTGTCGCCAGGTCGGACAGCAGGTCATTTCGAAAACCGCCGAGGATAAGCAGTACGCTACCCACGTTGGCCAGTGCCACGAATACGACTTGCGTGTAGGAAATCGGCAACATTGTCGCGAAGCCCTGCAGGTTCGAGAACTTCAGGATCCCGTGGTAGAGGAAAACGCCGACCACGCCGATGCGCAATAACCAGTGCGCGTTATTCGTCAATACATTTTGTAACTTCATCTTCTTCTCCTTCATTGCTGATGTGTCTGATTGCGCCACAGCGGCGCGTTCTTTCATGCTGCTTCACCCTGGGCGGAACCGGCTAACAACCGGTCCAGCCGACCACTCGCATCCGCGGCACGCAGCTCGTCGCTGCCGCCGAGGTGGACGTCGTCAATGAAAATCTGGGGCACCGTGTGCCGTTCGGAGCGGATGGTCATCTCCAGCTCACGCACGGCGTCGGTGGTGACGTCGATTTCGGTATAGCTCACGCCCTTGCGGTCCAGGTGGGCCTTGGCATGGGTGCAATACGGGCACCAGCTCTTGGTGTAGATCTCTACTTTTGCCATCGTCTTTGGCCTCCTCTGTCAATTTCTGAGGCATACAATACGGCCGTCTGCTGATTCTTTCTATAGCTGAAAATGTTGATTTAATGTATCAATCGTCTAGAATAAGCTCATCTTGGAAGACTAAGCACCGACCCATGGAGGTACTGAGCGATATCCTGAAGTCCATGCGGGTGGAGGGCAGCGTGTACTTCTGCGACCACCTGCAGGCGCCCTGGTCCATGGAATTCAAGGACACCAAATCGGCCAGTTTTCACCTCGTCCGCCGGGGTGAATGCTGGGTTATGGCCGGCGATCAGACGGATCGTCTGGGGCCGGGTGATCTGGTGTTCATCGAGCCCGGCCGGGATCCTGTGCGGGCGAGCGAGCCGGAAGGACAAGCCCCGCCGGCGGCGGGAACGGGAACGTTGTTGCTCTGTGGATATTGCGACTTTGCAGAGGACACCCTGACGCCGCTGCTGGAGGTCTTCCCTTCGCTGACCATTGTCCGGGAAGAGGAATTCCTGAAGCACCCGTGGCTACGGAGCACACTGGATCAACTGAGCACCGAGTACCTTGCCCAGCAACCAGGCTCGGAACTGGTCGTGAACAAGCTGACGGAGATCGTTCTGGTCGAACTGATCCGAATCAACTTCGGCCGTGGCGAGCAGGGCCGGTTCATGGCGGCATTGTCGGACAAACGGATCGCCCGGGCATTGCAGCAACTGCACAACAACCCTCACACGGCCTGGACGCTCGACAAGCTGGCCCAAAGAATCGGCATGTCGCGCGCGGCTTTCGCGAAGCGTTTCAGGAAACTCGTCGGCCATCCCATGTTCGAGTACCTGACGATGTTGCGCATACAACGTGGCAAGGAACTGTTGCGGGAAAGTACTCTGCCGCTGTATGAGGTGGCGAGCCGGGTAGGGTATGAATCCGATCTGGCTTTCGCGAAGACTTTCAAGAAACACACGGGCACCACGCCAACCCGGTACCGAAAGGGAGCCGAATGAGTCGGTCATTCTGACCTATAATCGATTCAGGCAGAGTAGGACGGACAATCAGCGATGATGCTGGTCACCGTGGAGTTTGCGCTTCGGGAGGGTCAGGAAGGCGCGTTCCAAACGGCGCTCGATAAGGCTCACACCTGCCTGGAGAAATACGACGGCTACCTCGGCGAGGAACCCTGTCGGAGCCTGCTGGACGAGGAAAATTATATTTCCGTTTTCTATTTCCGTGACCACGAATCCATCGAAGCCTGGCACGAAGACGCCGACCACATTCATCTGCAACAACTGGGCAAGAACAAGATCTTCTCCTGGGACAAGTTTCGCATTGCGGAAGTACAGCGGCAGTACGGTTTCAATGAATCCAAGGGCACCGGTTTGCCGACCCGTCAGGAATATTTCGCGTTCGCGAATCGCTCGACCAGAAAATCGATGAAAGCCCGAATCTTCAGCGGCACATGCCGTTGATGCGTGTGTACGGCCCAGACCGGACTCGTCTTCGGAACGGCGTCATACCCGGACAGCACGACATTGAGCTGTTTCTGGCGTAGCTCCAGGCCCATATTCCAGTCCGGCAACAGGACGAGTCCCAGGCCGGCAACGGCGGCGGCCAATGCATCGGCGCTCTTGGCAAAAAAGCTGCCCGATACGCGAACCTCGCTCAGCCCGTCTTTGCCGCGAAATTTCCAGACGTTTTGACCGGGATGCTCGCGAAACGTGATGCAGTTGTGACGCTCGAGATCGGCAGGTCGCCTGGGTGTTCCCGCTTTTTCAAGATAGGCCGGGCTGGCACACACGACACGGTGGCTCTCTCCGATCTTGCGAGCCTTCAGGCTGGAGTCGCTGAGATGACCGACGCGTATGCCCACGTCGAATCCGCCGGCGATGAGATCGACAAGATAGTCGGTCATCGACTGGACGACCCCGAACGGCTACAAGGTCCTGATGTTTCTCGAGGAGACCGTCCTCGAACATCGCATCGTGCCTGTTAACATCAGTCGCGGTGAGCAGTTCGAGCCGGATTTCCTGCGCATTTCACCGAACAACAAGATTCCTGCGATCGTCGATATCAATCCCATAGATTCGAATGCGCCGATCGCGATCTTCGAATCCGGCGCAATCCTCCTTTATCTGGCAGAGAAGACCAGTCAACTGATCCCGAACGATTCGCGGAGTCGGTTCGATGTGCTGCAGGGGCTGTTCTGGCAGGTGGGCGGACTCGGACCGATGCTGGGACAAAACCTGCACTTCGGACAATACGCGCCGGAGCCACTCCCGTACGCCATAGACCGGTACGTCAATGAAACCGGCCGGCTGTACGGCGTGATGGACAAGCATCTCGCCGATCGCGAATACATCGCCGGGGCCTATTCAATTGCAGGCATAGCCTCTTATCCATGGATATTCAAACACCCGTTCCTACAGCCTGATGTCGACGACTTCCCGAATCTAAAGCGCTGGTTCGATCAGGTCGCACAACGCCCGGCTACAAAACGCGCTTATGAGCGGGGCGCAGAGATCAACACCACGCCGACCATTACCGGGGAGTCCAGGCGATATCTGATTGGGCAGTCGGCAGCCACCGTTGCAGCCTGAAAGATGGCTCTGGTTGCGATTATTGGTATTTGATCAGACAACCGGAGCGCGATTAGATCGGAACGGAAAGGCTTGTGATTACTCAGATCCGACCGTACAGACATAGTCAGTGGACTAAACCGCTGTCGCAGTAGGGGCGTCAGGGTTTAGCGTTGTCGATAT
>JBHIDG010000284.1:0-4396 GCA_046760025.1 Woeseia sp.
GTCGACCCCCAGCTGTCGTTCGCGTGTGGCTGAGAGGGGCCAGTTTGAATGACCGCTTTCGGGGGAAAAGCGAACGGTCATGTCGCGACGCAGCATGAAAGCTTCGGGCGCCCGCATGTCGGTACGCCAACGATTGGCTCGAACTGGGCGGCTCTTGGAGCAGACTCTGTCAGGCATGAGCGGACGGAGTAATTGAAGCAGATCGAACTCGGCCGCCCGGCAGGGCGTTTGGGGTCAGAGTCTCCGGGGGAATTCTTATGCCCATCGCAAAACTCACTCGGCTCGCCGCCGTCCTGATACTCGGTTTCCTGGCAAGCAGTACTCGTGTTCTCGCGCAAGATGTTCCGGTTGAGGATGTTCAGTTTCATCTTGAGGAGGCGACGATTGCCGAGGTGCATCGTGCCATCCAGGAAGGCCAGCTCACCTGCGTCGGGTTGGTGCAGATGTATCTCGAGCGCGCCAAGGCCTATAACGGTGTAACCAATCAACTCGTCACTCAGGACGGCGCGCCGGTCCTCCCTTCAGCGGGCATGGTGCGTGCGGGCGGCTCGCTCGAGTACCCGACCGAGACGGTGGCGATCTCCGACCTCCTCCCCGACTTCGATGATTACGCAGGGCCCCCGATCGAGTTCGGCCGGATGGAGCCGACCGCTTCCGATCCGACCGTCTACGCGCAGTACGGCATGACCGTGGGCATGGAGAACGCAGGCCAGACGAACGCCCTGGGAACGCTGAACCTCCGGGCCGAGCGCTCCGTGACCTGTAAGGGCGATGCCGATCGGCACCCATCGGAGGGCCCGCTGCCGTCGGGGTCTCCAGCGGTGTGTGAGGATTTCCGGCAGTACCCCGACGCGCTCGAAGTCGCGCTCCAGCTGGACGAGAAATACGGCACCGAGCCCGACCTCGACGCGATGCCGATTTACTGCATTCCCTTCAGCTTGAAAGACCCCTTCGACACGAAGGACATGCGGACCACCGCAGCCGCCGACGCCCGCTATGACATCGACTTCGCGCCGGCCGACCATACTTTGGTTGCCCAGCTGCGGGAGAAGGGGGCGATCATTTACGCGAAGGCCGTCAACACCGAATACAACGGTCGCGGGTGCGGTGGGAGCGGCTGCGATCCCGGCGGGCGCCATGAGGCGACGATGGTGATGCCGTCTTCGCTGGGCTACCAGCGCAGCTCCTGGTCCGGCAACCCGAGTAGTGTCTACGACTCTACGCGCGCGGCGTCTTTGGGCTCGAGCTCGGGTTCCGCCATATCGGTCAGTGCCAACCTCGCGATGTGCAGCCTGTGCGAGGAGACGAGCCTCTCGTGCCGGGGACCCGCGAATCACAACTCGGTCGCGCTGCTGCTGCCCCATAAGGCCATGATCTCCTACCTCGGCGGTGCCATCGGCTCGGACATCTACTACGACCGCGCCGGAATTCACTGTCGCTGGATCGGCGACTCCGCCAAGGTCCTGGATGCCATGAGGGATCCCGAGATCGGTTACTACGACCCGCGGGACATGTGGACGACCGTTCCCCGGTCCAGCATCCTGGAGGGGAGCTACGCCGAGCACATCGTGGAATCCGCCGAGGAAGGCGCGTTGCGCGGCGTGCGCATCGGTGTCATCCGGGAGTCGATGCTGAAGTTCCCCGGCGTCCGGGCGGACGAGCCCGTCGTGGATGCCGCGGACAGGGAAATCGAAGAGATGCTCGGTGGGTATCTCGGTGCCACGTTGGTGGAGTCGGTCGATCCGCTTTGGCCGGATGACCCGGACATCGAGAACATGGCGCCTTCTTACACCGACGCGATGGCGCAGCTCGTGCCGGTGCTGTTCCCGGATATGCTGTATTGGCTGGACAGCGATGGCCAGCCGCGTTTCCCCGAGTTCGCGGCGAAGATCAAACCGACGGAATTCGCGCCGGGCGTAACGTTCGGATCCGGCACGATGAGCCCGATCGACTACATGGTCGGCCTCGCCGAAGGCACGCAGCCGCCGCCGGCGGGCTTGGGCATACGCTCGATACTGACGCTCGGTTTCTCCAACGCCATGAAGTTTCATATCAACCAGTACCTTGCGCGACGCGCGGCGGACTGGGCGGCACGGGGTTACACCGAGACGCTGGCCGACTTCGCGACCCTGAACGAGCGTTCGAAGTTCTGGGCCGACGCGCAGCGCGCGTGGTTTCTCAACTGGGAAGAGACGGAAGACATTCGACGTTCGCTCGGCGAGCGCCAGGGGATCGACGAGCGCGTCAAGCTTCGGGAGTTGCTGCGTCGGGTCGAGATGAAGGTGATGATGGAAAACGATCTCGACGTGGTCGTGCGCCTGCACTACTCGCTCGTGGCGGGCAAGATCGGTCTCGCGCCGCAGCCGCAACCCGAGGGCCAAGTGCGTGGCGAGATGCGAATGGGGCCTTATGCGGGCTTGACCGAAGTCCTGATACCAGCCGGCTACGTTCGAACGGTCTACGACCCGGTGTTCACGCTCAGTGAGGACAAGCAGCGGTACGTGCCGACGAATAACAACACGCCCACGACGCTGCTCGCACCGGGACTGCCATTCTCGTTGGTCTTCAGGGCGGAGCCCGGTCGCGAGGATGTCATCCTGAGAGTCGCTTCCGCTTATCAGTCGGCGTCAAAGCGCCGCGTGCCGCCACCGGCGTTCGGACCGCTGGCAGGCGAACCGTAAACAGGGTGTATAGCTTCCCGGATGACCGCTTTCGGGATGCGGACATACCGCAATTCGATGCTTATTATTCTTCAAGCCACACAGGCGTTGATATTCGGAGTCGATTATGAAAGTCGATAAGTGGAAACAATGGCACGCTCGCCTTAGAAACGCTGGCGTGGCAGTGATGGTACTGGCAATTGCGGCCGGTTGCGCACCAACCGCCGACGCCCCGCCCCTCGACGAAGCAATTCGGTCGACGTTGGATTCGTTGGACGCGCAGACGGCGTTTTACGCCAAACATCTGCCAAGCGGACGCGAGATCGCCATCCGCGCCGACGAACCGGTCAATGCGCTCAGCATCATCAAGATTCCAATCATGATCCTTGCGTACCGGGACGCCCAAGCTGGGCGGCTCGATCTCGACGCCCGGTATCGGGTGCGACCGGAAGACATGCGGCGGGGCACGGGTCTGTTGCAGACTTTCGCTCCCGGAATAGAGCCCACCTACCGAGATATCATCACCCAAATGATCATTACCAGCGACAACTCAGCTACGGACATCATGATCGCCACGGTCGGACTCGATCGGGTGAACCAACTGCTCGAGGGTTTGGGCTACGTGGAAACCAGGCTGCAATACACAACAGGCGACATATTCCGTGCCGTGTGGGAGTTAGTGGACCCAGCGAACGCCGGCCTCTCCCATCGGGAAGTGTTTCAGCGAGGATTTCCCATCGAGCCGGATATGGATGAGAAATACTTTGCCTTCGAGGGCGACATGGACGAATGGTTCGGACGGACCACCGCCCGGGAAATGTCGCGACTCCTTGAGCAAATACACAATGGAGAGGTCGCCAGCCGTGAACACTGTGACGAGATGCTCGCCATCCTCGGTCAACAGTTGTATGACTCGCGACTTCCACGGCATACCAAATTTCAAGTGACGGTAGCGCACAAGACAGGTGACTGGCCACCGATTGCCGGCAATGACGCGGGGATCATCATGGAAAGCGACAGCCCAATCGTTATTTCCGTATTTGCTACACAAAATCGCGGAAGCTTTTATGAGTTGGAAGACGCCGAGGGACGAATTGCGGAGAAGCTGCTGAATGAGTGGCAGTGACGTCCGCTTCTCTAATCGGGCGTTGATGTCAAGCAACCAGTAAATATGGCATTCTGTTGGTCGCGTCTTGGCGTGGGTCACGCTTCTCTTCGCAATCGGCACTGATTTTGGGTGAGTCGCTGCAAGCATGGGTCGGACGGTGTGGAGAGCCAGGCTTTTGGGCGATCTTACCGGACTGAACGGTATCGGTTTTCACATCATTGAAATTCAGCCAGGCCATGAATCCACTGAGCTGCATGTGCATTATCAGGAGGAGGAATGTGTCTACATTCTCAAGGGTGAATGGCAAGCTACTGTAGGAGACAATGTGTTTAAGGTCTGTGCGGGTGATTTCATTGGATATCGCGCCGGCGGTGAGCCGCACAAACTCGAGAATATTGGCGATCAGACTCTAAAGCGTATCGTTGTTGGTCAACGTTTGGATCATGATGTCGCAGACTATCCTCGTCTGAAAAAGCGCATATTTAGGAACAAGGGTCTGAAATGGAACCTTGTGAACTTAGACGAAATCGAGGAGCCGGTCGCAGGACGCAAGATTTGATGAATGGCCGGAAGTGTGAAGGGTTGTCGGTCGTCTACTGACACGGTGAGGCCGTTGTTGAGTGTTAAG
>JBHIDG010000285.1:0-4371 GCA_046760025.1 Woeseia sp.
CCCCGATGGCAAGACGATCTATTTCACCTCGGACCGAAGCGGCGGGCCGCAGGTCTACCGGATCAGCGCCTCCGGCGGTTCGCCTGAGCGCATTACCTTCGAAGGCAGTTATAATGCGCGCCCTCGCTTGTCACCCGACGGCACGAAGCTGGCAATGGTGCATCTGGACCGTGGAAACTACAGAATAGCCGTCCTCGACCTCGAGAATGACGACTTTCTGGTGTTGTCTGAAGGCCGACAAGACGAGTCACCGAGCTTTGCACCGAACAGCGATACGCTGATCTACGCAACGCGGCAAGGCAGGAACGGCGTCCTGGAAACGGTTTCCGCGGACGGCCTGATCAGGCAGCGCATGGGCTCGGGTCTCGCCGACGTGCGCGAGCCGGTCTGGTCGCCGTTTCCAAGACTTTAAGTAAGGGTCTAGATTAAGTAATCTCTTTAACCATTTGATTTTATACTTGTAAAGGTCAGTAAAAATGAAGCAACACAAATTTTTCCCGATTTGCCTGCTGATGGCGTTTGCGGCGGGCTGTGCATCGACATCGGTCCCTGATCCGGACCGGACTGAGGGTGGCGCTGATGGCAGCGGTGCAAGTGCCGGCTCGACTGGCTACCAGGGCGATCCAGGATTCGGCGGAACAGAAGTTCCGTATGAACGAACCGACGAAGCGATGGGCATGATCATCTATTTCGATTTCGATCAGTCCGATCTGAAGCCGCAATACGCGGACCTCCTGTCGCGCCACGCAAACAGGCTTTCCAACAATCCACGTACCCAGGTCCGCCTGGAAGGCCACGCGGATGAGCGGGGATCGCGCGAGTACAACATCGGCCTCGGCGAGCGCCGCTCTCAGGCCGTGCGCCGAATGCTCCTCATCCAGGGCGCAACCGCGGGCCAGATATCCACGGTCAGTTTCGGCGAGGAACGGCCGGCAGCGTTTGGCAGTGATGAGGAATCGTACGCGTTGAACCGGCGAGTAGAGATCAAGTACCTCAACTAGGGGCCGGCAGGCATGTTCGCACAGAAGACTTTGGCTGTTGGCGCATTGTTGCCGGTCCTTGTGGCAGGTTGTGCGACGACGCTGCAGGCCGAAGACCCGGTGCTCGTGCAACTGAACGAGCTCGAGCAACGGCTGGGTGCTATCGAGCGGATTCTCGCAAGCGGCAGCCTGGTCGAACTGACCGTGCAGGCGGATGAGTTGCAACGTCAGACCAGCGCGCTGCAGGGACGTACTGAAACGCTCGAGCATGCAGCGACAGGGTCTGCCGAACGACAGCGCGAGCTCTACGCCGACCTGGACATGCGAATTCAAAACCTGGAACGCGTCGTGCGCGGTACGGCGCCGGTAAACGTTCTCGATGGTGGTTCGCTCGCGCCCGGCCAGCTCCCGGTGCCGGGCGGCTCTGATCGCGATAATTATCAGGCTGCATTCGAATTGCTCAAGGAGCAGCGGTACGAACCAGCGGCAATGGCGTTTCAGCAATTTCTCGTCAGTTACCCGGACAGCCAGCTCGCGGACAATGCCCAGTACTGGCTGGCCGAATCGTATTACGTGACACAGAAGTATGACGAGGCACTGGGCGAGTTCGAAAAAGTCATCAAGAGTTATCCAACATCACGCAAGGTGCCGGACGCATTACTCAAGGTCGGCTATTGCAACTACGAGCTGGAGCGGTGGAACGAGTCGCGCAAAGCGCTTGGCCGGGTGCAGGCCGAATATCCCGACACCACCGCCGCAAGACTGGCGGAACAGCGCCTGAAACGGATGGACAGTGAGGGCCAATAAGCAGCACACGTAACCTTGTCATTTGCAAGCGGTCCGGTATGATGCCGGCCGGCACCCGCCGGGGGTATAGCTCAGTCGGTAGAGCATCGGCCTTTTAAGCCGCTGGTCCTAGGTTCGATTCCTAGTGCCCCCACCAGCATCAGCCGCTATCATTAGCGCCTTTGTTCGCGGGCAGATCTCGGTAGCAGTGGCGCAAAATCGCTGGGAAATTCATAAGTTCGGTGGAAGCAGTCTTGCCGACGCGGATTGCTTCAGGCGCGTCGCTGCGATTCTGACGAAGCAGACCGGTACGCGCATCGCAGCCGTCGTGTCGGCGATGGCCGGCATGACCGACAAGCTCCTGCGTCTGGCCGTGCTCGCCGAGCAGGACGACGACAGTTACGCGTCCGAAATTCACCGCATCGGCGAACGTTACGCCGATACGGCACGCGAGCTCCTGGCGGGCGATGCCCTTATCGCCCTGCTTGACCTTTGGGGCCAGGATGCCGCAGATATCGAAGATATTCTGCGCTCGATCGCACGGCTGAAGTCGGCACCCCAGAGGAGCCGGGATGTGGTCGCCGGCTACGGAGAAATCTGGGCAGCAAGACTCCTCGCGAGCCTGCTGGAGCAACAGGCAGGGAGTCAACGGGGCGGCACCTGGATCGACGCACGCGAGATTGTGACGGTACGTGCGAGCGGACTCGGCCCGACGGTACTGTGGCACGAATCCAGAGAGAAATTCGCTAGAGTGGTCGACCACGATTTCGAGGGCATTGCCGTCGTCACCGGTTTTATCGCGTCGGACGAAGATGGGCTTCAGACGACGCTCGGGCGCAACGGCAGCGACCACTCCGCCGCAATTTTTGCGGCACTTGCAAATGCCGGCGAATTGAGTATCTGGAGCGACGTCGACGGCATCATGAGCGCGGACCCCAACAAAGTGCCGGAGGCGCGCGTGATCGAGCAGCTGTCCTACAGCGAGGCGATGGAGCTGGCCTACTTCGGCGCAAAGGTCCTGCACCCGCAAACACTGGGGCCGGCCGTCGAAAACAACATTCCGATCGTCATTCGGAACAGCTTCGATCCCGATCATCCCGGAAGCCGCATCGTGGCCGAGGCAGATCCCGACCAACAGATCAAGGGCATCACTGCGATTGGCGACATGGCACTGGTCAATCTGGAAGGATCCGGCATGATCGGTGTCCCGGGAACCGCAGACCGGCTCTTCGCAGCCCTGAAGAAAGCCGGGGTGTCGGTAACCCTGATTTCCCAGGCGAGCTCCGAGCATTCGATCTGCGTCGCGGTGCCGCAGGAACTCGCCGACCGTGCCAGAGACGTGATCAGTGACGCATTCTCCGACGAACTGAGCAGCGGCCAGATCCAGAGCGTCGATACGACTGACGCCCAGAGCATCGTCGCCGTCGTGGGCGATGCCATGGCCGGAACCCCCGGGCTGGCGGCGAAATTCTTCGGCACACTGGGCCGTGCCGGCATCAACGTTCGCGCTATCGCACAGGGAGCTTCGGAACGCAATATCTCCGCAGTCGTCGATTCAGATGACGCAGTGCGGGCGCTTCGCGCCGCACACTCCGGCTTTTATCTTTCCTCCAAGACCATATCCATCGGCCTTATCGGTCCGGGAACGGTCGGCAGCACCTTGTTGGAACAGATTCAGAGTCGGAGCGAGCGCTTGCTGGATGAATTCAATCTCGATCTCAGGGTACGGGCAATCGCACGATCCCGGAAAATGTTGCTGGACGAGCGGCGCATCCCGCTGGAATCATGGCGGGAGATTCTTGAGGACTCAGGCGAGGCCCGCGACCTCGATCGATTCGAGCGTCATGTGCACGCGGATCATTTGCCGCATGCGGTCATCATCGATTGCACCGCGAGCGAATCCGTAGCGCGGCGATATTCGGGCTGGCTGGGAAAGGGCATCCACGTCATCACACCGAACAAAAAGGCCTTCAGCAGCGAATATTCGTATTACCGGTCGATCCGGGACAGCGCGAAGGACGGTAGTTCGCATTATTTTTATGAGACGACGGTCGGTGCGGCATTACCGGTCATCAGTACGCTACGTGACCTGGTCGGTACGGGCGATCAGATTCGAGCCGTCGAGGGAATCTTGTCCGGTACGCTTGCGTACCTTTTCAATGTCTATGACGGCACTCGCCCGTTTTCCGAGATCGTCCGGCGCGCACGCACGAGCGGCTACACCGAACCCGACCCGCGCGACGATCTTTCGGGCATGGATGTGGCAAGAAAACTGACCATTCTCGCGCGTGAGCTCGGACAGCAGATCGAGATCGGCGACTTCGCCGTCGAGAATCTCGTTGCTCCCGATCTGCGCGGGCTGAGTGTCGACCAATTTTTCGACGCGCTGCCGAGCTGCGACGACCAGATGCTCGAGCTCTACCTGGATGCGAAAAGCAGAGGTCGCAACTTGCGATATGTCGCGAAACTGGATGCCAACGGCGGCGCGATCGCAGAGGTCGCCGCCTCCCTCTGGAAGATGACACAGCGGGGTCGAGGCGAACGCTGGGGCGGCCGCGTCGAGGCTCCGGCGGCGGTCGACCAGCATCTGCCGATGGCCGATTCG
>JBHIDG010000286.1:0-4360 GCA_046760025.1 Woeseia sp.
GAGTCGTTGCTTTTCAAGTCGTCGAGGATGCCCCAGGTGTGTCTGGCGACGAACGGCGCACAAATCGTGAAGGTCGGGACATTCACCGACTTGGCAATGTGGGTGTGTCCGGAATCGTTGCCGATGTATAGCGTGACATGCGACAGGACGGCGGCGAGATCACGCAGGCCGTGGCTGGCGAGCTCCGGAAACACGTTCTGCCGGTTATTCATCGACTCGTAAAAGCGCCTGGCGTTCGCCGCCTGTTCGGGGAAGTAGTTCAGCATGATCTGGGCGTCGAAGTTGCCCTGAAACCAGTCCAAAAGCGTCAGCATGTAGTCTTCCGGATAGGACTTGTCGCTGACACTGCCGAAGATGCCGAATACGGCGATGGGTTTCTGCGGATTCATTCCCTGCGCTTCGAGCAGGCGTTGTCCATGCCCGATTTCGTCCTCTGACAGAAAGATCCTGTGCTTCGGGTCCAGACGGACGCCCTCGCCGACCAATGGTCTCAGGAGATTGAGGCGGTCGGTCAGCACCGTTCCGCAGGCATCGGCCGGGTACTCTCTGTGCGGGACCGCAACGTTGTAGATGCCGCCACGTGAGCGAAACGAGATTCGGGCCCTGGCGCCGGACAGCAGCGTGAAGAACCGCGATTCCGGTTTCGTGTACGGGTCTATGACGACATCGTAGGCGCTGCGGCGTATCCTCAGGGCGAACCTGAGCATGTTGATTAATGTCCGGTCACTGTCTTCGAAAAGTATGATCTCGTCAATATTCGGATTGCCCACAATTACTTCTTTCGTGAAGCTGAATATCAAATAGTGTATCTCTGCGTCGGGTAAGTAGGTTCGCAAGTTGTTACACAATGCCGATGAGACAACGACATCGCCGATGCGTTTAAGCTGTATGACAAGAATCTTCATTCAGGCAAGATGATTCTTGATTTAGTTTTGAGGCTTCACCAGCAATACCCGTTTCAACCAGCGAACCGGCTTCAGGTAGCGTAGTGGGAATGGCCGGCTGTTGGTAAAGGAGAAATACTCGGTGGCGTCAACGTCGAATGGTGGCAGGCGAATGTCCAGGTATCGGTACTCGCCGTCTTCGATGTCAATATTCTCCGTCTCGCCCCGGGGGTTCACACAGTTTGTGATCAGGCTGTATCGATAGCGCTTCAGCGTCGGCAGAAAGGACTTTACGGACTCGTTCGACCAGTGCTGCAGGACGTCCTTCGCGAGCAGTAATTCCGCCTCGGGCAGGTCGTCGAAATCGCCCGAGAACACACGGAACTCGATATTGGGAGCGGAATAGCGCGCCTTGTTCCGATCTATGACCGAGCGCACGAGATCCAGGCCATGATATTGAACGCCGTCCCAGTTGACGAAGCGCGAGAACTGCCAGTCGCCGCAACCCAGGTCCACGACCGATTCGATATCGTGTTCCCTGATGAAATCCTGCAGCATGCCGACGTAGCCTTGCGTATGTCTCGGCAACGAGCCTGCTCCCGAGCCGTGTCCCCATTTATTGTGATCGTAGATGTCCTCGAAGACGTCTCGCATGGCTGTCTCGTTGTGGGCCCATCGAGTCGGGCGAATGATAGGGAATATCCCTGCGGGATTGAAGTAGCTTCATTCATTCGGTCATACTCTGCGCAATTGCAAAGTCGCTGGCGGGGACTGCTGCGTGAGATCTATCAAGCCGATCCGGGTCGTTACGTGAGTTACTCTCACAGGCTCTTCGGTGGCATGCGCCGCCTGATCGGCTGGTACCAGTCCGGGGCGCTGATCATCGTCAATACCATAGTCCTGTTTCTGTTACTCAACTTGTTCCTGTTGGGCTTCTTCCACGTCAAGGACCGCCTGAGCGGCGACAGCGTGGTGGCGGAGAAATACGGCTTCGATCTTCTGATGCAGGGATATCCTCACCGCAGTGAACAGGAGGTCCGGGCGCTTCTCTCGGAAACGTGGTCGCGCAAGTTCGTCTACGAACCGTTTACACAGTTTACCGAGTCACCGTATCGAGGTGAGTACGTGAACGTCGATGAAGCCGGTTTCCGCTTCAGCGCAGACCAGGGCCCGTGGCCGCCGCAATCAGGCGCCATAAACGTATTCGTTTTCGGCGGCTCCACCGCCTTCGGTTACGGCGTCGCGGACGACGAGACGATTGCGTCGTATCTGCAAGCGCGACTCGCATCGCAGCTCGATGCAACCGTGCGCGTCTATAATTTCGGCCGCGGGCACTACTACTCCACTCAGGAGCGCGTGCTGTTCACGCAGCTGCTGGCCAACGGTCACGCCCCGGACCTGGCCGTGTTCATCGATGGCCTGAACGACTTCTACTATGCCAAGTCCGATGAACCCCTGTACACGCGCCGGCTCAGGCGAGTGACCCAGGACCCGGGAAGCAGGGCATTGGAGCTGCTGTCGCAGTCGCCGTTGGCCCGCGTAATCGGCAGGCAGGCCGTAGCGGAGACCGTCGACTACGACGATCCCGTCATCATCCAGCGCGCCATCGACCGATATCTGTCCAACAGGAGCATCATCGAGGCCGTTGCTGCGTCCCGTGAGGTCCAGCCCGTGTTCGTGTGGCAGCCGGTACCGACGTTCGCGTATGACCAGGGAAGGCACCCGTTCAGTCTCGCCAGTATTCCGCGTCATCTTTATTCGAGGCAGGGCTACAGGTCGGTACAGACTCTCAATGAGCAAGGCCGCCTGGGCGAGGACTTCCTATGGTGTGCAGAAATTCACGATGATGCGGGACCGGAGTACGTGGACGTCGTGCATTACTCGGCCCGGTTCTCCGAGCGGATCGCGGCCTGCATCTCGGATTTGATTTTCGACCGTGGCCTGCTCGCCGTATCGGCACAACCCGGGCACGGTCGCTAGCTTTTGGCACGGTGTCCTGGCAAAAGCCCCGGTAATACGATATTGATTGAAATACGGATGATACTGTCCGGCCGGAATGCCGGACTGCTGTTTTGCACCAGGAGCGGAGACAACGCATGAACATCCTCGGCATCTCCGCTTTCTATCACGACAGTGCGGCGGCAATCCTGAGAGAAGGCGAGCTGGTTGCCGCGGCGCAGGAAGAGCGATTCTCCAGAAAAAAGCACGATGCCCGATTTCCGGGTGGCGCCATTGCCTACTGTCTGGCCGAGACGGACCTGGGCCTGACCGACCTCGACTACATCGTGTTCTACGACAAGCCGCTGATCAAGTTCGAGCGCCTGCTGGAGACCTATCTTGCCTATGCGCCCGTCGGTTTTCGCTCGTTCGCGATGGCCATGCCGGTCTGGCTGAAGGAAAAGCTGTTTCTCAAGGACCAGCTGAAGAAGTCCCTGGCGGACCTCGGTGGCTGTCGCCGCGACGAATTGCCGCAGTTGCTGTTCACCGAACATCATCAGGCGCACGCAGCCTCGGCGTTTTTTGCAAGCCCCTTCGAGCGCGCCGGCGTGTTGTGCATGGACGGCGTCGGAGAGTGGGCGACGACCACTGTCTGGCTCGGTGAGGGCGAAAAGCTGACCGCGCAATGGGAGATCGATTTTCCCCATTCCCTGGGTTTGCTCTACTCCGCGTTCACCTACTTTACCGGCTTCAGGGTCAACTCCGGCGAATACAAACTGATGGGCCTGGCACCCTACGGGGAGCCGGATTACACGGACCTGATTCTGGACAAGCTGGTGACGCTGAAGGAAGACGGCAGCTTTCGGCTGAACATGGCCTACTTCAATTACGCCACCGGTTTGACGATGACCAATGCCGGATTCGCGGAACTGTTCGGGGGGCCGCCGAGACGGCCGGAGTCGCCGATAACGGCACGGGAGATGAACATTGCGGCGTCCATCCAGAAGGTCACCGAGGAGGCCGTATTGCGGCTGGGGCGGACGGTGTACGACGAGCTCGGCGTCGAGAATCTTTGTCTGGCCGGCGGGGTCGCGCTGAATTGCGTGGCGAACGGCCGGATGCATCGCGAAGGGCCGTTTGAGAACATCTGGGTGCAGCCGGCCGCGGGAGATGCCGGCGGAGCGCCCGGCGCGGCGTTGTCGGTCTGGCATGAATACCTCGGTAAGCCACGCAGGCAAAACGGCGCCGACGCCATGAGCGGCTCGTTTCTGGGACCGCGGTTCAGCGGGCATGAGATTACGAGCTACCTGGAATCGGTCGGCGCGGTCTTTGAACACATGGATGACGCTGTGCTGCTGCCGCAGCTGGCGGCCCTGCTCGATCAGGGCAAGGTGGTCGGCTGGTTTCAGGGGCGAATGGAGTTCGGCCCGCGGGCCCTGGGCGCCCGCTCGATTCTCGGCGATCCGCGCAGCAAAACCATGCAATCTGGTCCTCCGCCACCGGCAGGAGACGCACCTGCTCGGGGTTGAGCCAGAGGG
>JBHIDG010000287.1:0-4348 GCA_046760025.1 Woeseia sp.
AGCGCCAGCGGCATGTCGCCGATCTCGTCGAGGAACAGCGTGCCGCCGTCCGCCAGTTCTATCTTTCCCGGCGTCTGTTTTGCCGCGCCGGTAAACGCCCCCTTCTCGAACCCGAACAGCTCGGATTCGAGCAGGTTTTCCGGGATCGCGGCGCAGTTGATGGCGACGAACCGGTTATCGACCCGCGGGCTCAGGCGGTGCAAGGCGCGTGCCAGCAGTTCCTTGCCCGTGCCGCTTTCTCCCAGCAGCAGGGTCGTGACATCGGTCGGCGCCACTTTCTCGATCATGCGGCAGACCGCCAGCATGCCTTCGCTGGCCGCGACGATGCCGTCCAGCGGAGACATAGTCGCCATGTTTTGCAGGCGCCGGTTCTCGGCCTCGAGCTCGCTGATGTTGAAGGCGCGCTCGACCAGCAGCTGCAGGGTGTCGGTATCGACCGGCTTCTGGTAAAAATCGTAGGCACCCATGTCGACCGATTTGAGCGCGTTTTCCTGGTCGCCGTGCCCCGTGACCACGATGACCTTGGTATGCGGAGCCAGCTTCAGGATCTCCCGCAGGGTCGACAGGCCCTCGTCCACACCCTCCGGATTCGGCGGCAGTCCGAGGTCCTGCAACACCACCATGGGCTCGTGCCGGCGCAGCTCGGTAATCGCCGCGTCCCGGTCCTCCGCCGACACCACCTCGTAGTCCTCGAAGCACCAGCGGAGCTGGCTCATGAGCCCCGGGTCGTCCTCGACGATGAGTAGTTTTCTGTTGGCCTCGCTCACGCTTTTCCGTAGGACCGGCAAGCAGGCGAACCGTCGTTCGTCTACATGAAAGAGGCGCAATGGTGCCACGTCAGGGCACCGGAGTGGAGGGTTTCAGTCACTGCGAAAAGCGGAACTGCGTCGCGCTCCGCGCCGCCGACGGGGCCGGTAAGTAGTTTCCACCAAAACTTCTGCGATTTTCGGCGAAATTCGCCCGATATTGTGCCGATCTTCGGCTAAATTGCTGAATTATCGGGACCGGGCAGCCCGCCCGCGCATAGGTATTTAACGCAGTTGCGAATCATTCTCATTTGCTTTAACTTCCAGGCACACTGTGAACAAACGGCATCGCGGAGGCCGGATTTCATGCAACTTCAGAACACACGCAAGGGACTGTCGGCCACCCTGCTTCTCATTCTGACCGCGATCACCGCCCACGCCGGGGAGACCGAGACGGCCCCGGATACCGGAGACGACCAGGACGGGCTCGACAACGTCACCATCATCGGCCGGCAAAGCGATGCCGCCGAGGTCCCCGGCTCCGCCCACGTGATCGACCACGAGGACCTCCAGGCATTCATGCAAAGTGACGTCATGCGCGTTCTGCGCACGGTGCCCGGCGTCTATGTCCAGGAGGAAGAAGGCTTCGGGCTGCGGCCGAACATCGGCATCCGTGGTTCGGGACTGGACCGCAGCAGCCGCATCGCGCTCCTGGAGGACGGCATCCTGATCGCGCCGGCGCCCTACGCCGCCCCCTCGGCCTACTACTTCCCGACGCAACGTCGCATGCACGCGCTGGAAGTGCTCAAGGGGCCGGCTGCCATCGGCATCGGCCCGAGAACCACCGGCGGCGCGATCAACCTGATATCGACACCGATTCCCGAGGCCAAGGGCGGCATCCTCGATCTCAGGATCGGCGAACACGCGACCAGCGACGCCCACCTCAACTTCGGCGATCACGGCCGCCGCTTCTCCTGGCTGGTCGAGACCGTGCAAAGCGAGAGCGACGGCTTCAAGCATATCGACGGCAACCCGGGCGCGGATACGGGCTATTCCCTTCAGGACTACGTCTTCAAAGCGCGTCTGGACAGCGACCCGGCATCGGCACGCTATCAGAGCCTGCGCCTCAAGGCCGGCTACACCACGCAGAGAGCCGACGAGACCTACCTCGGCCTGACCGACGACGATTTCATTCTGGATCCGAACCGCCGCTATGCGGCGTCGGCGGGCGACGTATTCGACAGCGCGCACGAGCAACTACAGCTGAGCTATCTCATCGACCCAGGCCAGAGCTGGCGCATGGTGGTCACCGCCTATCGCAACGACTTCTCGCGCAACTGGTTCAAGCTGCAATCCGTGATGGGGACCGGCATCGCCGGCGTTCTGGCAGACACCAGCGCCTACGCCGCCGAATTCGAGTATCTCAAAGGCGCCGACAGCCCGGACGATGCCATCGTCAAGCGCAACAACAACAGAGACTACTTCTCGCGAGGCATCCAGGCCGAGCTGGAATGGGATTTTCAGCTCGGCGACACCGCATTCGGCCTGACGGCCGGCGTCAGGCTGCACGAGGACCAGGAGGATCGCTTCCAGGACGAGGACGGCTATCGCATGCAAGACGAGCGGCTGATCCTGACCAGTGATGGCGCGCCGGGCTCGAGCACCAACCGGATCAGCAGCGCGGACGTGACTGCCTTCTTCGTGGACACCGAGATCCTCGGCGGCAACTGGCTGCTCACACCGGGCGTGCGGGTGGAAGACATACGAATGAAGCGTGTCGATTTCTCGACCGCCGATCCGGCCCGCACGGCGGGCCCGGGCCGCATCCGCGAGAACTCGGTCACGGTCGCGATTCCCGGCCTGGGCGCGTTTTATTTCCTCAGCAATGAGTGGCGCCTGCTCGCCGGTATTCACAAGGGCTTCAACCCACCCGCCCCCGGCAGCAGCGCCGCCGAGGAAGAGAGCGTCAACATCGAGCTCGGCGCCCGATACGACAGCGGTAGGGCGTCGTTCGAGACCATCTATTTCCTCAACGATTACGACAACCTGGTGGGCACCGTGACCGCATCGACCGGCGGCAGCGGCGAGATCGGCGACCAGTTCGACGGCGGAGCGGTCACCGTGCAGGGGCTCGAGCTGGCCGCGGACACCAGTTTCGGCGGGCTGGCCGAAGGCAGGCTGGAGATGCCCGTCAGCCTGCAATACACCTGGACCACGGAGGCGGAGTTCCGCAGTGCCTTCCGCAGCAGCTTCGACCCCTGGGGCGACGTCCGGATCGGTGACGAACTCCCGTACATTCCCGAGCATCAGCTGAGGGCAGCCAGCGGACTGCGGGGCCAGGACTGGGCGGTCAACCTGTCCGCGAGCTTCGCCGGCAGGATGCGCTCCAGGGCCGGCCAGGGCGCATTCATCCCCGCCGAGACGATCGACGCGCACCTCGTCTGGGACCTGCTCGCAAGCTGGCAGCTGACTCCCTCGATTCGGAGCTATTTCCAGGTAGAGAACCTGCTCGACCAGACCTACATCGCCGCCAGGCGCCCCGCCGGGGCGCGTCCGGGCCTCGGCCGCACCGCCTATCTCGGCGTCACATTGACGCTGTGACGAGCACCCGAACAGCACCGGTCCTGCTCGAACAGTCCCCAGGCAGCCAGCCAGCCAAACCAACGGTAATGCTATTGACAATCATTCTCATTTGCGTTTAAATGCCCCTGCACAAGCTAAGTTATTGAATTTATGTACGTCTGTCTCTGCAACGCTGTCACCGACAAGCAAATCCGCCGCGCCGCGGCCCGTGGTGTCGACAACCTGTACGAGCTCCGTGAGCACCTGGGCGTCGCCTCGAGCTGCGGCAGCTGCACCGATCACGCCCGTTCGATACTGACCGAGTCCGACGGCTCGAGCCACGCCCGGCCGTCGATGGTCTGCCCCGCCACGGCCTGAACAGGCCCGGGATTCCGGAGAAGAGCCCCGCACGCGGGGCTTTTCTTTTGTGCGACACGAACAGCCGGTGACCGGCAAGGCCCGCCGCGGCAGCGGGCACGGCAAACGGTTGTCATGATCGGTAATTGCTGTTGCGCGCGCCTGCATTCAATCTATGATGGACACGGCGGAGCAAAACCAACGAATTCCACAAGACCCCGCTGAGGAGACTGCAACATGCAAGGCGATCCCACCGTCATCGAACATCTGAACCGTATCCTCAAGAACGAACTCACGGCGATCAATCAATACTTCCTGCACTCGCGCATGCTCAAGGACCGGGGCTACCACTCACTCGGCGACAAGGAGCACGACGAATCGATCGACGAGATGAAACATGCCGACGCGGTGATCGAGCGGATCCTGTTTCTCGAGGGCCTGCCCAATCTTCAGGACCTCGGCAAGCTGCGGATCGGTGAGGACGTCCCCGAAATGCTCCAGTGCGACCTGGACCTGGAACTCGACGCGCTGCCCGACCTCCAGGCGGCAATCACCTACTGCGAATCGCACAAGGACTTCGTCAGCCGTGACCTGTTCGACGCTATCCTCAAGTCGGAGGAGGAACACGTCGACTGGCTGGAGACCCAGCTCGGGCTCATCGACAGCATGGGCGTCAGAAACTA
>JBHIDG010000288.1:0-4328 GCA_046760025.1 Woeseia sp.
TTGTCCCTATGCGGCAGAAAGTGACATCGCCAGCGAAGTGGATACGCGTTCTAATAGAGATATCTCGCAATGACCTGTCTGGACGCCGTCACTATGACCATTGCCCGCTGTCAGCAGATAAGCCTGGACCACACGCGGTACTACCACTGTATCTCTCGCTGCGTGCGACGCGCCTTTCTTTGTGGCCGGGATCACTACTCCGGTAGAGACTTCGGCCATCGCCGCCAGTGGCTGGAAAATAGAATGGCCAAACTTGCCAGCGTATTCGCTGTCGACTTACTCGCCTACGCCATCATGAGCAATCACTATCATGTCGTCTTAAGGATCAATCGCGATGAAGCAGCTGCTTGGTCGGACGAGGAAGTCGTGGAACGCTGGGGACAGTTGTTTCGGGTGCCGGATGCAGTGACTAGTTCTGAAGTCGTAAATGTGTGGCGCTCACGGCTGTTTAGCATCAGTTGGTTCATGCGCGCACTCAATGAACCTCTGGCCCGTTGGGCCAATAAGGAAGATGAGTGTTGTGGCCGCTTCTGGGAGGGTCGTTTCAAGCTTCAGGCGTTGCTCGATGACACTGCCCTGTTGCGCTGCATGGCCTATGTTGACTTGAACCCGATCCGGGCCGGAATTGCCAACACACCAGAGGCCTCGCATCACACCTCAGTCTATGCCCGGGTCCACCGCCGCGACCAACATCTGCTGCCTTTGCAGCATACCTATGAGGCCAGCAGCCCGCTGGCTCTGTCCAGAGAGGAATACCTGGCTCTGGTCGACTGGAGTGGCCGGGCTCTGCGCACCGACAAACAAGGCGCAATCCCCAATGCCCTGGCGCCGATATTTCAGCGACTGAACTTCAAAACAAAGCACTGGCTTGCCGACATGCGCCATTACGGACACTGGTATTACCGCGCGGTCGGATCATTACAAGCGCTGAATGACTACCGCTATCATCTTGGACAGCGATGGCTTAAAGGCACCGGTGCAGTCCGTATAGCTGCAGCCTGAGCTGCTTTGTTCCCACCCGGACACCATCTCGACACCTGACGACGTCAGCAGCTGCTTCATATAAGCGGCCAGTCCACCAAGTCACAATAAAAAAACCCGCCGAAAACCGGCAAGTCGATCAAACCAAGGTCCCGAATCAATTGTTGTCGGATAAAAGTCAGGTCAAATCATGGGTGTCCCGATTTGAATTAGCTGGGCAGCGTTTCCCCAACGGGATCGACCAGATCGGCGCCTTCGTTTCTCGCGTTATTGATGCGCTTGTTCACGGGCCATGCCCGAAACTCCGGAGGGTTATCGCTTGTCCCGGATAACAGATGCTCGTCACCTTCCAGCCAGAGATTGGCAGCATCCTGTTCGAGCACGACGGGCATCCGATGGTGCAGGGCGCTCATGAACTCGTTGGCAGCCATTGTAATTATCGTCACGCTCTGAAGCGACTCGGACGAATCTTTGGCTTGCCAGTCCTCCCACAATCCGGCGAACGCAAACGGCGCACCGCTTGCAAGGGAAACAAAGTATGGTGTCTTCCCCTCAGGTTCCTTTCGCCATTCGTAGAACCCGTCCGCAAGAACGAGGCATCTTCTGTTCCGGTATGCCGCACGAAATGACGGTTTCTCCGCAACCGTCTCTGCACGAGCATTGATCATGCGATTACCGATCGACGGGTCTTTTGCCCAGAAAGGTACCAGACCCCAGCGCAGCATCGCGAGTTCCCGAGTCTGTTCCGCCCCGATCCGGAGCGCGGCAATCAACTGAGTCGGTGCGATGTTGTAGCGCGGCTCGATGTTTGCCGCACCTTCCACGCCGAACAACGCCGCCGTTGCCTCGGCCGGTGAGTAAAAGGCAAACCTCCCGCACACAACTTACTCCCTGATTCCCACCCCACGATTCAGCAGCACCATGCTGACAGAAAAGAGTCCGGCGACAAAAATTCCCACAATCAGGTAAGCATAGATGATATTGATATCCGAAATACCGAGGATCCCGTAGCGAAACGCATTGATCATATAGATGATCGGATTGGCCAACGAAACCCTCTGCCAAAACTCCGGCAGCAGAGAAATTGAATAAAACACGCCGCCCAGGTACGTCAACGGCGTCAATACGAAGGTCGGCACAATCGAAATATCGTCAAACTTCTTAGCAAACACGGCGTTAATGAAGCCTGCCAATGCGAAGACTACCGAAGACAGAACTACCATCGAAAACGTAATAAACGGATGCTCCACCTGAAGCCTGGTAAAAAACAACGCGATTATCGTGACGAGTATTCCCACGACCATGCCTCGCAGCACGCCTCCCGCTACGTGGCCAATGATTATCGTTGCATTCGATAACGGCGAAACAAGCAACTCTTCTATGTGTCGCGCAAATTTGGCGCCGAAGAAAGACGACACTACATTACCGTACGAATTCGTAATCACCGACATCATGATCAGCCCCGGTGCAATGTACTGCATGTAATCGAAGCCCCCCATGCTCCCGATCCGACGCCCGATCAGATTGCCGAATATGATGAAATAGAGCGTCATGGTGATTGCCGGCGGCACGACAGTCTGGATCCAGATACGCATCACGCGGACGACCTCTTTGCGAACGAGTGCCTTCAGGCCGATCCAATTGAGCGTTACGTCTATCATGCCGGCACGGCCTGTTTGTTCTCGACTATGCCCATGAATAGCTCCTCGAGGCGGTTGGCCTTGTTTCTCAGACTCACAACCGTAATGCGCCGCTCGCTCAGTGCGGCGAAGAGACCGTTCAGGTCATGCTCCGAATCGATTGCCACTTCAAGTTCACACGGTTCATTCAGTTGGCATTCGAAACCCGGCACTTCGGGTGTTTCGGTCAGCGGGCTCGCAAGACTCAGAACGAAGACCTCCCGCTGAAGTTTTCGCAATACCGTGGTCATGCGCGCGTTCTCGATGATTTCCCCTTCATCGATGATTGCCACATGACGGCAAAGGTTCTCCGCTTCCTCGAGGTAGTGCGTCGTCAGAATAATCGTTGTCCCCTCCCTGTTGATTCGGCGCAAAAAGTCCCACATCGACCTGCGAATTTCGATGTCCACGCCGGCTGTCGGCTCATCGAGCATCAACAGTCTGGGCTCGTGGATCAGCGCTCTGGCAATCATCAGGCGGCGTTTCATGCCGCCGGAGAGGCTTCGTGCCTGGTCGAACCGACGGTCCCAGAGTTTCAGTTCCGTGAGGTACTGCTCGGCGCGCGTCAACGCCAGCCTCCTGTCAATACCGTAGTAGCCAGCCTGATTCACCACGATGTTCAGCCCGTTATCGAAAAGGTTCAGATTGATCTCTTGTGGTACGAGGCCGATGCAAGACTTCGCGGCCGCCAGTTCGCGGCCGATGTTGTGCCCGAAGATCTCGACTTCGCCGCTCGTCTTATTAACCAATGAGCAGATGATTCCGATCGCCGTGGTTTTACCCGCACCATTCGGACCGAGTAACGCATAGAAGTCGCCTTCCTCCACATCGAAATCGATTCCTTTCAGCGCCTGGTTGCCGTTCGCGTAGGTCTTGATAAGGTTTCTAATCGACAGTGCATTCATGGCGTCGCGTATTGTATACGCGGCAGCTATATCGGTCTTCCACAATCTTCGCTAGAAAAGTCGCTTCGCAAACATGGATATCATTGAGATCGCTTCCAGCGCTTGGACTTGTCCGCGACTTTCAGAGCGGGGTCGCGTGAGGCGCATGCGGCCGCCGACCAGGCAGTGATGGGAGATTGCCGGGTCAGAATATGGTGCAGCGCGCTGAGCCGCGCGGCGTGGCGATTCTCCATCCGGTCACTCACACCATTCTCGAGGAGTATTCGCCAGAGCTCGGCGTCATGCCCGTCCCGCAACACTAGCAGGTCGGTTCGCTGTCCGGCGAAGGCCAGTATGTGAAAGAAGGTTTGCTCTGTAATTTGTTCGCACCAGTGCGTACTGGCGCCGCAAAGAATGCGTGCAGCGAAGGGATTCCGACCGGCAAGCTGCCACACGAACCCCAGACCCGCGGAGACCAGACGAGTGCCATCGTCTGTGGAGCTAACGGGCGTTGCGAACAGATCACGGCTCCGGTCGTCGGTGAGTATTCTCTGCCAGTACTCGTCGTCGCGCTCGCGAAAGGAAAAGAGCAGGAACGGCGTCGCAGCAACCCGGCCAATCTCCGGGCGCGTCAGATTTTGCAGGCGACTCTTCAGCCCCGGCGGCAGCCCTTTGAGATACCGCCGGCCCGGCTCCCTACTCCGCAGCAGCTCGAGGAAAGCCAGGTTCAACGACCGGGCGTTTTCGTAATCGGCAGGCAAGGGTCCGAGAAAGTCCATGATGA
>JBHIDG010000289.1:0-4321 GCA_046760025.1 Woeseia sp.
GGTCAGTCGCTTCGACGCACGCCTGGCATCGGAACTCGCCGCCAAACTGAACTGGATCGCCGAAGTTGGCACGGAGGTAAAGAAGGGCGATACGGTCGCACGTCTGGAAAACTTCACCTTTAAGCTGTACGAGATGGAGGCGCAAAGCCGGGTGGATCGCGAGCAGGCGCGAGTGGAGTTTCTGCGCTCGGAAAAAGCGCGGCTCGAACAGCTTGCCGAGAATAATTTATCGGCAAAAAGCCGGCTCGATCAGACGATCTCGAATCTTGCCGTCGCGGAAAGCGACGAGAGAATCGCACAGGCGCAACTGGGCCAGGCCAAAGTCTCAATGCATATCTCGAAAATCCGGGCGCCATTTGACGGCATCGTCACGGAGCGCTTGCGCAATATCGGTGAGCGACTCAACGTCGCCGACGAAGTCATCCGGCTGGTCGATCCGAACTCCCTCGAGGTCATCGCCAGAGCACCGCTGAACACTGTGAATTTCATCAGTATTGATGACTTGCTCGAGTTACACAACGAGTTCCGCCGGGGCGAAGCCTCTGTGCGGACAATCGTGCCTTTCGGCGATCCGCAATCTCATATGTTCGAGGTTCGCCTGAACGCCGATCCGGCGGTCTGGACCGTGGGCGAGAGCGTGCGCCTATCGATGCCGACAGCCGCCGAGAAAGAGGTGCTGGCCGTCCCGAGAGACGCGCTGATCCTGCGCCGGGAAGGCGCCTCGGTCTTTAAGGTCCTCGGCGACAACACGGTCGAACGGGTCAACGTCATCACGGGGCTGGGTGCCGGCCGCTATATAGAGGTCATCGGCAATCTGGTGCCGGGCGAGCGGATCGTCATACGCGGCGCGGAGCGTCTCAGCAACGGCATGGCCGTAAACATCAGCGCGAGTCACGCAACAGAAGGCGGTAGCGCTGCAAACCAGTGACTAGACCGATATTGCAGGCCGGCGGGGACGGCCCACGAGGCCCTGTCTTTGCCGGCCCATGCAATATTTAACATAATATACATTATACGCATCTATTAGCACCAGCCGGGCCCATCGGGGATCATCGCCTGGACATGGATTATCTGGCCTGCTTTGCGCCCCTGGTGCTGCCCGTTCTGTTCTGGGCCGGCTATCACTATTACAAGGACCGGCACCTGCCGGAGCCGATGACCAAGCTGCTGCTCAGTTTTTTTCTGGGCGTGATCGCCGCGTACCTGGGCAAGCTCATGTACTCGGGCCTGGATCTCGTGGGACTGCGCTTCGATGCCTTTCAACTGGCCGGCGCCAGCATGGCCGCCGTGTTCGCCTATGCGGTGCTGGTCATCGGCGTGGTCGAGGAGCTGGCGAAGCTGATTCCGTTCCTGCTCGTGGTGCTGCGATTCAGGGCGTTCGGCGAGCCGATCGACGGCATCATTTACGCATCGTTCATCGCCCTCGGCTTCGCGACGGTGGAAAACGTGCAGTACTTCGCGTTTCTCGATACCGCCGAAGCCCTGGCCCGCGGCTTTGCCGGCCCGCTGGTCCACATCATGTTCGCCTCCGTGTGGGGCTACCACATCGGAATGGCGTTCCTGCGCGGTACGCGACTGATTCCGACCACGCTGGCTGCCATCGCCGTCACCGCGCTGTTGCATGGCATTTATGATTTCGTCGTGATTGCCCTGCCGGCGCCGCTATTGCCGGTTGCGGCCCTGCTGATCCTGGCGATCTGGCTGTGGCGCATGCGCCTGATCCGCGGGCTAAATGCGGCATATTCCGATAAAACACTTTAAAATCAATAAATAATGCGACAGGCTGCAGACTTCCTTGGTGGTCAGTCCTGTAGTTCAAGCACTTATGTCACATTCCCAAAGAAGAGGCCCGCAAGTGCGGGCCTCCTGCTGGCTCTCTTGAGAGTACCTTAAGGCTTCAGTCGCTCATATATCCCGACCACAATGACCGTACATGCCGCCGCATTAACCAGATCGCTGACACTTGCCAGTATCGGATTCAGTACTGTTTCCCCGATGCCCCAAATCGGGCCGAGCGCTGCATTGACGAGTGCCAGCGCCAGCACCATGACGAGGAAGTTTGTTGCGCGTTCCTGTTCGACGAACCAGCCGCCTATGAGGCCTGCCAACGCAATAATGCCGGCTTCTTCCGGAAGGTCGACGAATGCGGCGACCAGCGCGATGAGCAACGCCACAAGCCTTACGATTTTGCTGACGTCCATGATTTACCCCTTGTTATTATCGTTTGTTTCGATCGTTCTTCTTATCGGCACAGTCCTCTGTGCGCTGTTGGCGCGGTTGTCCGCGCCTATTTTTTCGGCGACAGTCTAACAGCAAACGCCACAAAATGATTAAATTCTTTTAAAACAGCCGGTTAGGTTTTGTTATTAGAGTAAATGGTCCGGTGAACGATCGACCCGCCGGCCTACAGCTCACGCAGGGCGGCCGATACCGGGATTCTGACGGCACGGATGGCCGGGAACAGGCCGCCGACCAGCCCGATGATGACGGCGGCCATCAGTCCGTTCGCCAGCAGATCCGGCGTGACCGCGAAATCGAAGACGACCTGACTGAAGTCATTGAGAGTGGAGACGGTATAGCCGTTCAGAAAAATCCAGGCCAGCCCGCCGCCGAGGATGCCGCCGATCACTGCCAACGTGGTCGACTCGACCATTGTCCCGATGAGAATCGACAAGGGGCCGAAACCGAGTGCGCGAAGTGTTGCGATCTCCTTGCCACGGGCGGATACGGACGAGTACATCGTGTTCAGCGCAGCAAATACCGCCCCGATCGCCATGAGCACCGTCAGCGGGTATCCGACCGCGCGAATGAACCTTGCGAGGTTCTCGGACTGCTGCGCATAAAACACTTTTTCGCTGTAAACGTCTGTGTCGACACGCGGGTCGTCCTTGAGGCTCTGTTCGAAATCTGAAAGCGCGTCGGCCGACTCCAGCTTTACCCGGACGGTCTGAAAACTGTTGCCGCGGCGATAGACGGACTGCACCATGCGTACGTCGGTCCACAGCTCCGACTCGGATACGCTGCCGTCGGCCTCGAATACGCCGACTACGGTCCATTCGGTCAGGCCGAACGGAACCACGTTGCCGAGCTCGAGACCGACGAATGTCTGTTGCGCCGCCCGGCCGACGATCATCTCGTTCCTGCCGGGTTCGAATCGTCGGCCCTCGACCATCGATACGTTGTCGCGAACCTTGAAGGCGCCGGGCTGGACGCCACGCAGCGGAACATTGGCACTGACATTGTTGGATTTCTTCTTGATGTCGACGACGACGTACAGCTCGGCCGACGCGACGGGACCCTCATCATCCCGGGTTACGCCAGGGGCATCCATTATGATCTGGGCCTGATTGTTACCTATACCGCTGCTCATCTCGCCTGTCGATCCGGCGCGCAGGACGACTGCTGTTTGTTCGGAACCGGCAGCCTGCATTGTTTGCTGGAACCCGCTCGCCATGGACAAAACGCCGGCAAAGACCCCGACGACCGCGCCGATACCGATGATGGCGACCACCGACGCCGCCAGGCGTTGCGGCAGGCTCTTCAGGTTCATCACGCTGACCGAGATAATTTGTTGTATACGGGACATCTGTCTGCTCTGTTCCTTTGAAATATCCTCAGCCGTGTGCCAGTGCGTCGACAATCGTCAGACGCATCGCCCGCATTGCGGGAAAAATGCCCGCGACGACACCGGTCAGGATCATCAAAAACAATCCCGTCAGCGATGCCTCGCCGGTCAGCACCAGGCCCGGAAGAAACGCTGCCGTCTGGCTGGCCGTGCCGGTCAGGATTAGCCAGGCCAGGCCGATGCCTGTGAGGCCGCCCATCACGATGATCAGTATGGACTCCGCGAGAACGATGCCGAGGATACCGGCGTTTCGGAAACCCACGGTCTTGAGAACCGCAAGCTCGGACAGTCGCTCGCGAACGGACTGGGCCGTCGTGTTTCCGGCAACCAGCAGGATCGTGAAGAACACTGCCGTGAGAATCAGTCTCACGATTAAGCCGATGTTGCCGAACTGTTTGACAAAAGACTCGGCAAATGCCGCTTCGGTACTGGTTTTGGTCTGATTCGGCGAATTGGCGAACTGGGTATCGATTGCGTTGGCGACCTCCGCGGCGATACCCGGCTCATCGATGGTCAGCGTGTACCAGCCTACGGAGCCCTTGCCGAAGGCCCTGCCCTCGTCGAAATAGTCGTGCTGAAACAGCATGAACTGTGTATTGCCGCGTGGATCTTCCGTGTCGAATATGCCGGCGATCTCGAAATCCCAGACCTGGCTGCCGTTGACGTTGGTCCATATCTCCGAGTGAATCGGAATGC
>JBHIDG010000290.1:0-4319 GCA_046760025.1 Woeseia sp.
AAGTGTTCGGGATGCTGTGGCAATCATGTGTTCGGAATCCTGTGGCAATTACCGAATAAAGGGTGAGACATTTGCTGTTTGGAGGCCAAGACTCAATTAAAGCGTCGTTTAATTGCGTCTTGAGATCAAATCCCGCAGAAACACCCATAAAAACGGCCAGATAGCCACTGTCCTTTTTGCGAAATACTAGCTGCCGGGGGTGAGGGTAGTAAAACAAGGCTCCCACACACCTACCACATGTCACGTTGGCAGCCACGCCAGTGATTCGTGCTGCGCATGGGGCAACCCGCACGATCGTCGTGACGGGCAGCGCTGTTGATCCTATTGCGGGCTCGATTTGTCGCTAGGATTGGCGCCCGAACCGAAGAACGTGCTTGCGCACTGTTCTTCGATCAAGGCCGGCGCGGCTTGCGACATCTGAATAATTTGGGTGACGCTCGTGCAGCATCGCACAATATCGACCGATCAGTTCATCGGCAGTAAGGGCACCAGCGCGCACCGATTCCAGAAAGGCGTCTTCCGAAGAGTGATCCGTCGTGCGGAGATCGCCTTCGTAGCTGCCAGTAAGAAGAACCCTGCGCACCGCCTGCTCCAGCTCCCGTACGTTCCCTGGCCAGGCATACCCTTGCGGTAGATTGCGCCCCAACGTCTCGAGCACCTTTTCGCTAAGATTTGGGCCCGGTTCACCCGCCATTCTTTCTACCAGCAAATTGACGAGCTGCTCGAGCTCGGCAGGCCATTCGTCGATACGCTGCCGCAGCGTCGGGACGGTGATGACATCCGAGCACAGCCGGTAGTAAAAATCGTTGCGGAAGCGCTCCGCTGAGCGCAGCTCCGCCAATGAACGGTTGGTCGCGGCGATCACGCGGCCGGCAAACCGTCTCTTGTCGTGGCTGCCGAGCGGCGTAAACACTCTCTCCTGCAGGACCTGCAGCAGCTTGATCTGCACCGGGACTCCGACCTCGCCGATCTCATCGAGAAAGAGGGCGCCGTGCGGGCTGCATAGCTCGAATAGTCCCTGGTGATGGTCGATCGCGCCGGTGAAAGCGCCTTTGCGATGGCCGAACAGTTCCGATTCGATCAGCGACTCGGGAAACTGAGAAAGGTTGATCGCGATGAATGTCTCGGCGAAATTCACCGCGAAACAACGCTTCTCCGCGAGATAAGGGATGAATCCCGACCGCCCGATCGCGGCCGCCGCTGAGCCCTTGCCGGTACCGGTCTCGCCGAGGAGCAGCGTCGAGAAATCCTCCATTCGGTTCCACAGCACGCGCTCATAATTACGCATGTTATGGGTAAAGACATTGTTCCACAGCGCGAAACGCAGCCGCCGCATCGAGGATGAATCGCCGACGAGCAGGCGTTCGAGGAAAAAGAAAGCACGACGAACCTGGAAGAAGAACGCGAAGTAGCGCGTCGCTTGAGTCTCTGGAAAGCCTCGCCCAGCAAGCTGCCCGAGCACCTCGTCAGCGAATGAAACTCGGGCCGGCGCGCCGCCGCGATGCGCCTGCTGCTCGATTAGGCGGTCAAATTGCGGAAACGCACGAATATAAACTTCGTAGAGCAGCGCAGGCTCGATCAAGCGCTGGTCTTCGACGGCGAACTGCTGGCACGAGACGATGCCAGCAGAGGTGTACGGGTGCAGCCGTTTCGTGACGATACCCGCGAGGATCTGACGGTCGCGTGCCAACTCCTCGAGGGTCCAACCCGGCGCAAGCCGCGCGATCCTTTCCATGCGCCCTGAGCTGAACGGGTTGTCGAATACGACTTCCGTAAGTTCGCGCAGGAATTCACGGTCAGGGGCGCGCAACTGAACTAGTTTTGTCACGGGCCTATTCTACTGTACATATTGTGCATGTCAACTATACATTGAATGCACGTTCCGCGAGTTAAACACCCGCTCCGCGAACCCGAGGGAAACTAATTTATATCAGTTTATCGAGGCCTTAGCGCCATTTCCCAATCGTGGCATGTGTTGTGCTCTACTTGATGAGTGAAAACAGAAAGGAGGGTCAGATCATGATCCATAGTCGTCCATCGAGATTGCGAGTTCTTTTGGTAACCCTAATCGTCAGTGCAGCGCTGGTATTGGCGCAAGCCAGACAAGCCAATGCTTCTGGAGCGGCAGGGGTTGCACTTATGATTGCATTTCCTTTGATCGTGACCTACTTCACGGTCGTGCCAATTGTTTGCACTCCAATAGCCGCGGTTAAAGCGTCGGGCTATCCTGGCGGTTTTTCGGGAGCATTTAAGGATTGTTTTTACTTTGAACTGAAAGGTCAACAACTTTCATCAACAGAAAATAATCCGTCCGATAAACCTACCGAAGCAGAGAAGGAAGGGATGGAAGACCGCTCTAATGATTAGGGCCAAAAACGAGCGGCGGTTTGTTGACATGGTTCTTGGTCGATTAGCCACTGGAGCGGTAGTCGCAGTCTGCTGCGTATTTTTGACATCGTGTGCGGCATTTTTTCCACCAACGCTCGAAGAAACCATACAGTCGCTCGCGTCAGCGCCCAACTGCTGTGCCGCTGCAAAGGACTTCGCTTACGAGCCGCTGGAATTTCCCGGAACTACGTCGTTCGACATCAGCGCCGAGTCGCCCGCTTTCGACTTTCCCACCGGAAGGAGCTTCTTCAAGGCGTTCGAACTACCAAAACAAGCGGTACCCTACACCATCACTATCAAGGGCTATCCGGGAAATCACGTGCCAGCGCAGCAGCACCATTGGAAACCCGAGCGCTATTCGGTTTTTGTGCCGGTCGTCATGCTCCTGGACCGAGATCATGCGGTCACGCGCCTCATTGACGAAAAGGCGGTAAGGCGTGTGGACTGGACGCTGCTCCCGCCGGTGCGGCTTGGCATGGAGCTGACCGTAACGGTCAAGCCGGAAAATCAAAACGAGAGATTTCTTGTGGTCTTTACTCCCCGGCGGCTGCTCGGAGGCTTCACGGTGGCAACTAAACCCCACGCCATCTTGTTCCCGGGCGGCGGCGCTTTTCCAACGGGGTTGCGCAAGCGGGTGGACATGTACCACGCGCCGGTGGGCGATCTAAAAATTACACTCGCGGAGGCCGGGCCGAAATAGCAGCTAGTAAAGGAACGCCGAAGAGCGAACGCGAAAGATAAGCTTCTTGATGGGACCTGTTAACGGCAGATTGTGACTTATTATTTCGCAAACCTACATAGAGGATTTACCATGAAAATGCGACCTGGCATTCTGCTTCTAATGCTATTAAGCGGCTGCGCGACGGTAGGTACCCGAATCCCAGCGGAGGGTACCCCAATCACGGCGGCTAACAATCATATCCAGATGCCGCATTACTCGGTCACACTACCGGCTGATCAAGGATGGTTTTTTCGACCACCTACTCCTACTGTCTCTTCTGACAACGAGGAGGTCTCAATCGCAAAGAAGGATCCGCCGTTCACGATTGGAATATCCATGATACGGCAAACCGTTCTTAGCGATAGACTTCGGGCCATGAACGACCACGAATTAGCCAACGACTACAGGAGACACGAGAAAGCAGGGTTAATCGTACTAGGTGTAATCCGGGGCGAGTATCGGCTAGAGAGCGTTGTCCGGGGCGAGGCCAAGATTGGCGACAAAGAATTCTATACGATGAGCTTTATGAAAGTGCGTACTTCGACTGTAACAAATCAAGTGATGTACCTTTTTATTCCGAAGTTAAAAGGTAATACCTGGTTCATCCACGCGCAATATCTAGTGATTAAGCCGAAGAACATAACGGCTGACGCCACGGAGTCGGTTAAGACGGTTTTTGAAAATGTTCTTAAAACTTTGGTTGTTCGGTCAGGAAACGCAGTTAAATAGCTCTTTAATTGCATCCTAGCTGCGTAGGACTCAATATTGATAAGGCTTACAGCGTGATGTGAGGCTTAACAAAGGGGAAGATGAACAATTCGGAGCCAGCTGCTCTTTGCGATGTTTTGCAAGGGTGTGCTGGCTTTTTTGTTTCGTGAAACAAAATACTGATCTGGGGCCAGCCCACACTTTCCGCTTTAAGGAGGCAATCAAATGAAACGCACATTTTGGCTGTTGATAGTGATGGTGCTTCTACTTGCTGCTGGATGCGCCGCAATGAATGATGCTATTACCTACTACAATCGGGGGGTTTCCTACGCACACATGGGCCAATATGACCAGGCCATCTCCGATTACACCATGGCCCTGGCGATAAGGCCAAGATTTGCTGAGGCCTACGGCAATCGGGGGATTGCCTATGAGTATAAGGGCCAATATGACCAGGCCATCTCCGATTACAACAAGGCCCTGGAGATAAACCCAAGGTATG
>JBHIDG010000291.1:0-4291 GCA_046760025.1 Woeseia sp.
TTCAACCGGTACTGCGCGAGTTTTTCGATACCTGACACTATTTTCCGTCCGCAAGTATAAGGGCCGGATCGACGGCCGTGCCGTTCAGGTAGGTACCGAAATGCAGGTGAGGCCCGGTCACGCGCCCCGTTGCACCGACTTTGCCGATCGGCGTCCCGGCTGACACCTGCTGCCCGACTGCAGCACCAATTTCGTCGAGGTGGCAATACATTGTCACGAAACCCTGCCCGTGATCGATGATGACCGTATTGCCATTGAAAAAATATGCCCCGGTCGCCGTCACCGTGCCATCGCCAGGCGCCACGACAGGTGTTCCCGTATCCGCCGCAATATCCATCCCCTTATGCGGCGAGCGGGGCTGCTCGTTGAAAAAGCGCCTCAATCCGAAGCTCGAACTGCGTCGTCCCGCAACCGGTTGAATGAGCGACAGCTCGCTCAGTGCCTGATCACGCCAGTTATTCAAGGCCGCGTCGATGATTTTGCGTTCCCTGCCGACGCGATCCAATTGTCCTTCGCTCAGATCGACATATCCCCTGCTGACCGCCAGGCGCTGCTCACGGTATGCGTGGGGCTTGACGTCAAATTCAATGGTCGAGATTGCCTGCCCGTCTATCCGGACACTTGCTGTGGCGGTGCCGGGGGCCTGATTCAGCGGAATGCCGATTACCGCCACCCAGGCACCGTCGCGCCGGAGCACGAGAGCCCGCCTGTTCTCGAATATGACTACGGGTGTGGCCTCCGTATCTGCGCTCAGGGTGATGACCGCCAGGCCGCCCGGTCGCGGCGCATGCACGGGCATAGCGAGCGCGACCGGCATCAGGCAAAAAAGTGCTGCCGCCCGCTTAATCATCTGAAGGTGGCTTCACGTCATCGACGGTGGCGGCGAGGCTTCCCCGCGCAAGCCTGGCAGTAATGGCACTGCCTGATCGAACTGCCGACGCGTCGATCAGCACCTCGCCGGTCGTCGAATCACTGACGATCGCGTAACCGCGCTCGAGCGTTGCCAGCGGGCTAACGGAATACAATGCGCGCGCGGCCAGATTGAGCCTGTTCCTTTGGCGTTCGACGGTCGCCCGCCCCGAAGTCCTTAGTCGTTCGTTCAGCTCGGTCAAACGGCGCATCGAGTAATGAACGCCGGTTGCGGGCGAGCGATGCACCAGTCGTCTCTGAAGGATCGTGAGCGCCTGTGCCCGCCTGAGCAGATCGTGCCGAATCGTACCGGTCAGTAGCTGTTGCAGGTTCGCCAGCCAGTCGATCTGCCGGGCGACGATGGCAGCGGGACTGCTCTGCGACAGGCGGCGGCTCAGCCAGTCGAGTTCCTGAAAGTGATCTTCGAGGTAGCGGCGGCCGAGTGTCGCGAGCCGCGATGCGGTTGCCGTCAATGCGCGCAGCCACTCACCCTGATCCGGAACGACCAGTTCGGCAGCCCCGGAGGGCGTCGGTGCACGGACGTCGGCAACAAAATCGCTGATCGTGAAGTCCACTTCGTGCCCGATGGCGCTGACGACGGGAATCGTGCAGCGGCTGATCGCGCGCGCGACGGCCTCCTCATTGAAGGGCCAGAGGTCTTCGAGAGAACCGCCCCCGCGGGCGAGGATGATTACTTCACATTCGCCGCGGCTGACTGCGGCGTTCAGGGCTTCGACGATCTGATGTGCCGCCATCTCTCCCTGCACGGCGGTCGGATAGACGACCACCGGCACGGCTGGAAAACGACGCTCGAGGACGGTCAGGATGTCACGTATCGCGGCGCCCGTTGCGGAGGTGACGATGCCGATCCGCTCCGGCAGGTCGGGCAATGGCTGCTTCAGCTCGTCGTTGAACAGACCTTCGGCGGCCAGACTCGTTTTCAACGCCTCGAATCGTCGGCGCAACTCGCCCTCGCCGGCCGGTTCGAGCTGTTCGACAATCAGTTGATAGTCGCCACGCGCCTCATAGATGCTGACACGGCCAAAGACCAGTACGTGATCGCCGTCGTCGAAATCGCTGCTCGATCCCCGCTGGCGCTGCCGAAAGTACGCGCAGCGAATCTGCGCCGACTCGTCTTTCAGGCTGAAATAAATATGCCCCGAGGCCGGCCGGGCGAGGTTGGATACCTCTCCCTCGACCCACAGTCGCGCGATGCCCTGCTCGAGCAGCGCGCGCGCCCGGCGGTTTAGCTCTGAAACGCTGATCGCGGCGGAGGGACTGTTCATCGAAGCAGTATACCCAAGCCCGGAATAACGACGGCCTGGAAATAAATATCGGCGCCCCGTTTACCCGCATTTATGGTGCGCGTAGAATTAACCGTTTAACCTACTGAAACCACTCTGGTCACATGCGCATAGCCAAGCAAGCACTGACTTTCGACGATGTCCTGCTACAGCCGGACTACTCAGACGTGCTGCCGCGCGAAGTCGATCTCACGACGGACCTGACCCCGGCGATCGAGCTCAATATTCCCTTGTTGTCAGCCGCCATGGACACGGTCACGGAGGCCAGGCTCGCGATCGCACTCGCCCAGGAAGGCGGCATCGGCATCATCCACAAGAACATGCAACCCGAAGAGCAGGCCGGCCAGGTCCGCCGCGTAAAGAAATACGAAAGCGGCATCGTGCGGGATCCTATTACGGTCTCACCCGACATGACGATTCGGGAAGTGATCGACCTTACCAGGGCGATGAATATTTCAGGTGTCCCGGTAGTGAAGAACAAGGAGACACTCGGCATCGTCACGCAGCGGGACCTGCGCTTCGAAACTCAACTGGATGCGCCCGTGTCAAGAGTCATGACGCCGAAAGAGAGGCTCGTCACGGTGCGGGAAGGTGCCGACGACGACGAGGTCATGTCCTTGCTGCATCGGCATCGGATCGAGAAGGTGCTGGTTGTCACCGAGGATTTCGAGTTGCGAGGCATGATCACGGCCAAGGACTTTCAAAAGGCGAGCGACTTTCCGCGCGCCTGCAAGGATGTCAGGGGGGCCCTGCGAGTCGGCGCTGCGGTCGGCACCGGCTACGACACCGATGAACGCGTGGAGGGCCTCGTGAACGCCGGTGTGGACGTGATCGTGATCGATACTTCCCACGGCTTCTCGAAAGGCGTCGTCGAAAGGGTAAGACTGACCAAGAAGCAATACCCGGACCTGCAGCTCATCGCGGGCAATATCGTGGCTGCGGACGCGGCACTGGCGCTTGTCGGCGCGGGTGCCGACGCCGTAAAGGTCGGCATCGGACCCGGCTCGATTTGCACGACCCGCGTAGTGGCAGGGGTGGGCGTACCCCAGATATCGGCGGTCGCCGAAGTTGCCGCTGCACTGAAAAAAAAGGGCATTCCACTGATCTCCGATGGCGGTATCCGCTACTCGGGCGACATTGCCAAGGCGCTGGTCGCCGGCGCACATTGCGTGATGATCGGCAGTCTGTTTGCCGGGACGGAGGAGTCACCCGGTGAGGTCGAGCTGTATCAGGGCCGCTCGTACAAACACTATCGGGGGATGGGGTCGGTTGGTGCGATGGGGCAGGATCAGGGGTCTTCGGACCGGTATTTCCAGGACGCGACCGAGGAACTCGAAAAACTCGTGCCGGAGGGCATCGAGGGACGGGTCGCGTACAAAGGCGGCATGGTGGCAATCGTGCATCAGCTGATCGGTGGCGTTCGGGCCGCAATGGGTTATACCGGCAGCCGCAACATCGAGGAAATGCGGACCAGGCCGAGGTTTGTTCAGATTACCGCCGCCGGCGTGAAAGAGAGTCATGTCCACGACGTGACGATCACCAAGGAAGCGCCGAACTACCGCAGCGGCAACTGATTCGGCAACGATGTCTCAGGCAGCTTCCCGTACCCGAGACGCGCAAGCCGACATCCATGCGCATCGCGTACTCATTCTCGATTTCGGCGGGCAGTATACCCAGCTCATTGCGCGCAGGGTACGTGAATGCGGCGTTTACTCGGAAATCCATCCCTGGGACACGGACGAAGACGCGATCCGCGCCTTCGGACCTTCCGGCGTCGTATTGTCCGGCGGGCCCGAGTCGGTCAACATCGATGATCCACCGCGTGTCGCACAGGCGGTCTTCGAACTCGGCGTACCGGTGCTCGGCATCTGTTACGGCATGCAGGCGATGGCCGCGCAACTCGGCGGCGCTGTCTGCGCATCGAGCCACCGCGAGTTCGGCTACGCGGAAATCACGCCGCTGGACTCGGAGTTGTTCGCGGGCCTGAGCGACGCACCCCGAGGAACAGAGCCGCGGCTCAATGTCTGGATGAGCCACGGCGACCGGGTCGAGGCCCTGCCCGCCGGTTTCACGATAAG
>JBHIDG010000292.1:0-4290 GCA_046760025.1 Woeseia sp.
GCCGGTCGCGGTGGGTGGGCTGGTCGCGTTCGGCGTGGTGGGTGCGGGGTTGGCGCTGATCGTCGGCGATTTCGCCGACGAGCGACTGACGCGGCTCGGCGGATTGCTTGTCGCGGTTATCATGATCGGTGCAATCAGTCTTGTCCATTTCAAGAACGGCTGGTTCGTCCAGAACAGCGGAATGGAATTCCAGGTACTGCTACTCGCGACCGGCGTGTACTTCCTGACTAAGGGCAACAAAGTCTGATCGACCACCCTGGCGAGCGCCGAGGCATACACTTTGCGAACGAACGCACGGACACTGCGGTGGCCCCGCTTACCGGTACGATTTGTGCCAAACCCGCGCCCTCGTCGTCTCTGGCCGTAACTGCGAATATGGTCTAAGGTAGTCATCCAAACAAGAGCAACATTCCCGTTCAAGGGGGCTTGAATCGTGCATCGCCGCCGTTTTTGCCAATCCGTCATCGGCGCTGCCGTTGCCACCTCGATTCCTGCCGCTCAATCGCTTGGCACATATTTGCAGCTGCTGACAACGGTTTCCGGTGATATCGATGTAATCACCGGCAGCGGTGGTCAGATAATTCTACGAAAGGCTGCGGTCCAGGACTTGAGCGACAGCCTGCGCGGGCGCCTTTTGCTGCCCGGCAACGAGGGCTACGAGAAGGCGAGACGCGTGCTTAATCGCGGTATCGATAAGCACCCGGCGCTTGTCGTTCAGCCGACCGGCGTCGCCGACGTCCGCAGCGCCGTTGATTTCGCGCGCGACAACGAATTGCTGCTGGCGGTAAAATGCGGCGGTCACAGCTTCTCCAGCAAATCGACCTGCGACGGCGGCATGCAGATCGATCTTGCCGGATTCAGGGGCGTGCGCATCGATCCGGCGTCACGGACCGCCTATGTCGACGGCGGCAGCCTGCTGGGCGGACTGGATCACGAGGCCATGGCGCTCGGCCTGGTCACGACGACCGGCACCGTCTCTCATACCGGCGTTGGCGGTCTTACGCTGGGCGGCGGATTCGGTCGCCTCGCCCGGCGCTTCGGGCTCGCGCTGGACAATGTTAAAGCGGTGGACATCGTGACACCGGACGACGGAGTCAGGGCGATCGATTACGTCGCATTACAGCGTAGCTCGGACAACACCGACCCACGCAACGACGGACAGTATATGAAGTCAGGCTTTACCGGCGACATCAGCAACAGACTCGTCGACGCGATTGTTGAGGGGTTCGAGCCTCGGCCCGAACGTGGCACCATGTTGTTCTTTCAGCAGTCTGGCGGTGCCATTGGCCGCGTCGAAACAGATGCGACTGCTTTCGCGCATCGATACTCTGAAGCCAACCTGTTCATTATCGTGAACTGGCCACTCGATTTCCTGGCCGAGCCGCATCTCGCGTACATCAGGCGTTTTTGGGCAGAACTGGAGCCGCACACCCGCGGCTACTACACGAACGAGGTTGCCGATGAGGCGCAGAGCAACGTGCACGCCAATTACCAGGGCAACTTCGAGCGCCTGCTCGCACTCAAAAAGAAGTATGACCCCGGTAACCTGTTTCGTTTGAATGCGAACATCGACCCGACCGTCTGACCGGCTCGGAAACGCAGGCAAGTTTCTTGCGTGCCTTGCGGCTGCCGTGTGGTCGACGATCACAAGTGCCGCGGACGCGCCGCAGTCGTCCAAGGTCATCAACGCGGTTCGAACCCAGACTGCCCCGATGATCGATGGGGATTTGAGCGATCCCGAATGGCAAAGGGCAGCGTTCGTCGATGACCTGCACGAAGTCAGCCCTGACGAGTACAGTGAGACATCGGAGCCATCTCGCTTTTATGTGTTGTACGACGAGAATGCAATTTATGTCGCCGGGAAGTTCTGGGACAGCAATCCGGATCATGTAATCGCACGGATACTTCGCAAGGGTGATGTCAACTTCGGCGACGAGACTTCGACCGTTCTCCTCGACCCCCACAATAATGGCCGAAGCGGTTACATGTTCGACTTGAACCCGAACGGCGTTCGCAATGAGGCACTTTTCTCGGATGTCACGAAGGAGAACTGGGCCTGGCAGGGCATCTGGAACGGCGCTGCGAACAAGGACGACGAAGGATGGGTTGCGGAGTTCGAGATCCCGTTCAAGAGCCTTTCTTTCGATCCGACAAACGACACCTGGGGTATTAACTTCATGCGCTGGCGTGCCCGATCCGGCGAGTACTATGGCTGGGTATCCTACAACGGTGCCGTAAACCCCGCGAACTCCGGCAAGTTGCTGGGCCTCGTTGGTATGCAGCAAGGAACGGGCCTCGATGTCGTACCCGGTATTCGGGCCGATGAGAGCAAGACCTTTGAGACGCAAGCTACGACGGCGCGATCGGAGTCCAGTGTGGAGCCGTCACTCGACGTTTTTTACAAGCTGACGCCCGCCCTGACTGCGGCGCTGACCGTCAACACGGATTTCTCCGGCACGGGAGCGGATGCCCGTCAAATTAATCTGACTCGCTTCGGCCTGTTCTTTCCGGAGCGCCGGGATTTCTTCCTGCAGGACACCGATATCTTCGAGTTCGGGCGCATCGGCGGCAGTGAGCCGTATTTCCCTACAACGTTCGATCAGGTTGAGAAAGAGAGCGGCCGCCCGTTTTTCTCCCGCCGAATCGGCTTGAGCGACTCCGGTGAGCCCATCGATCTCGACGTCGGCGCAAAGCTCACCGGGCGGGTCGGCCGCTGGGAAATCGGCATCCTCGATATTCAACAAGCCAGCCATGCCTCGGCAGATTCAGGCGATCTGTTTGTGGGCCGAGCAGCCTTGAACGTTCTGGCCGAGTCGATGCTCGGTGTGATTTTTACACGCGGGGATCCACTTTCCGATTTCGACAACACGCTTGTCGGTGTGGACTTCCGCTATCTGAACACGCGCCTGGCAAGTGGCAGCACTTTGGAAGGCGCCGTTTGGTATCAGCGCACGGATTCCGAAGGCGTCGACGGTGACGATGCGGCATTCGGCGTCAGCCTGAAGATGCCCGACAGACAGGGTTTCCGCGGCGGGGTTGGATTCAAGGAGCTGCAAGACAATTATTACCCGGCGCTGGGATTCGTTAACCGCGTCGATGTACGTGACTATACGCTGGAGTTCGGCCACACATGGATCCCCGATAGCTCGGCCATCAGAAGGGTCTACAGCGGCATCGACGCACAACGCACCGACACGACTGCGGGCGCCCTGCAGTCCGAGATGATTACGATTCGGGCGCTCGAGATCGAAACACCGTCGAGCGAGCAACTAATGCTCCACTACGGGATGTTAAAGGAGCAAATCATCACGCCATTCGAGATTTCCGAAGGCATCTTCATTCAGCCGGGCCTGTATTCATTCGACCAGTACTGTATTTCGACGGGATCCGGGGAACACCGAAGCCTCTCGGCCAAAGTCTTCTTCTGCGACGGAGATTTCTTTAACGGCGAGGCCGTCAACGTCAACGGTGAAATGCTCTGGCGCCCCGGCCCCCATTTCAAACTGTTCCTTCGGTACGACGTCAACGACATCGAACTGCCGCAAGGCAATTTTGTCACGCGGCTCGCGAGCATGAGAGCCGATATCGCTTTCACATCGACGTGGTACTGGGAAAACTTCGTCCAGTACGACAATGTTTCAGACAGCTTGGGGCTCAATAGCATCCTTCGCTGGTTGCCCAGGGCCGGCCGCGAAATGGTCTTGGTCGTCAATCGCGAATTTCAGGACTTCGATCAGCGGCGACGCTTCAAGTCGGTTTCTTCCGAAATCGCCTTCAAGTTCAGCTATACGTTTCGATTCTGACCAACAGATTTCAGATACGAGATTACGCCCACACGTTCCGTCGAGGTCAGACCCGTCCCAAAGGTCATGGGAACTCGGTGAAGGCGGAGCGCATCAAGCTTGGGCCGCTAACTCTGTTCAGCCTCGTACAACTGGTTGTCGGAGCATGTTGCCGCCTCTTCCAGCTCCGCGGTGATCGCCTCTCCTTCATCCTTCGAGCGCGTCTATCGACGCGGACCACGATTCGATGCTCGGAAACGTATCTACATACAGAAACCGACCCGGTTTGACATCGCCGACAATCGCAGTAACGATATGACTGGTGATAGCCCCGCCCTGGACATTGGCATTGACAAATTTCACCCATTTCGAATTGGCCGCGCGGACATCGTTCATCTCCTTGCCGTCATTGATCTTGCACTGCCAGACCACGCGGATGTCGGTATCGGCGATGGCCGTTGCAAAGATTCCCAGCGTCGCAATGAGCGCCAGATAGCATACTAGAATC